>WQYS01000058.1 GCA_009781125.1 Acidobacteriaceae bacterium
ACATCTGACGGCTTGCTCATCCTTCGTGCCGGAACTAAGCTGTTTGTAGCCATGTACGAAGACTTCAACGCCACCGACCGCTGGACCGGCGAATCGTTGCACTGCTCATGGAAGGCGACCGTCGTCGCCATTGCCACGCGCCACGCCGATGCCACCGACATACGGTTCTCCGTCAACGGCAGGACCATCACCATCGCCCTGCCCAACACCGCCTGGGTGGAACACAAGCACCGCACCGGATACGTCATCACGGACTACGTCGCCGCGCAGGCTGCGGGACTCTATCTGAAGCAGGCCATCGAGTCCGGCTACGACAATGGCCGCGACCTGTACACCATGACGGTCGCCGAGGCGCTGGAGCTGGTGGAGGCTGTCGTGCGCGAGGCCGGACATACGCGGAAGATTCCCGCCGTGCCGCTCGTCAACGGCAACATGAATCCCGAGGACGAGATGGCGATCCATCTGCCCGGAGAACCAACCTAGTTTCTTCTGTGAACTAATGTTTGCGCGAAGGCTACGCATCGAACGCATCGACGCCGAGGGCAATGTGCATCCGTGCCCGATCGCGTGGATCGATAACTTTGCCATGCGCAACTTCACCAACGACGCCTTGTTCGACGACACTCTGCCAGTGAGCGACGGCGTTCTGGAGGCAGGCTTCCGCGTGCCGCTCGACCGTCTCCGCGCGAACATGGAAGACTGGTTTCGCCGCAAAGGCTATCTTGTCCGCGAAGACCACTTGCGCATTACAGAAGAAACCAGTCAGAACTACCGTTGCAGGTAAGAACACAGTTCTTATGACAAGGTATAGCCGCAGTACTCGCATTTGGTCGTCATGCCGCTGCGTTTTGTACCCGAGGCGCCGCATCCGGGGCAGGTGAACCTTCCCTGCCCCTGTGCTGCAACAGGCGGCGGAGGCGCTGTCGGCCAGCCACCGATGATGATCTCATTTGTAGTTGCGTCTATCGACGCATTGGCAAAGAAGCCCTTGTCGATCATCTTTTGCAGGTCATTTTTAACGAACTCCGGCGGCAGCGATGCGCTGGTGGCAATGTCATCCAGCGAGGTCATACGCAGGTTTGAAATCACAGAGACATACCGCCGGAAACGCTCTGTCCTCCGCTTGATCTGGATGCCTCTGACAACCAGAAGAACGCTGAACGCCAGCATGATCGCTCCAAAGATCACGCCGCCGGCAGCGTCGCCCGGCTGTGACTCCGAGATGACGGAGATAATAATAATCACCGAAAATACCCCGAGGATATATCCGCTGATGCTTGCTATTTTTCCGCTGACTGCTCCTGGAGCTGCCGCCGTATTCACTTAGAACTCTCCCCTCTTCGGTCCACCGGTTCCGATCTTTTCCCTGTCCGCTTCATCGCGGCGCGCAATGGCGGGCGACCACGCGCAGATGGAAATTGTAACAATCGCAAAGAAAAGCAGGATAGCAACCTCAATCACAATAAATACTTTGGGGGGTTCCTGAAACAGTCCAGCAAAAAATATACTGGCCAGGGTAACTATGAAATACAGCGACAGCGACGTTGTAACTCCCGACTTCAGAAAGACCTGGTTATGGTCTTCGTCCACGCTTCGGAGTCCGGTCAGTCCGCCGAACAAAGCCACTTCCGACAGCACCAGGAATACCAGCGCCCACTTATTCACGGGATTTTTTTCAATATCCAGAAGGAAGAATGCGGCTATAGTAAATGCAACCACGAGTATTCCAACAAGCGCTATAAGTCCACCGCCATTTTTACCGTTCATTTTGACGCCTCCTGCAATTTATTTCCACACTCGGGACAGAACCTGGAACTACCATCTACCTGCGCTCCGCAGTTACTGCACTTTTTCGCAAGAGAAACTCCGCATTCGGGACAGAATTTAAATTTTTGGGAAAATACAGCGCCACATGCGCTGCATGTAGTGGCGTCGGCCTGTGCAGCCTTTTGCGTGTCCGAGCCACAGGAGGGGCAGTAACGCGCCGCCGCATCCATGTTGGCATTGCAGCCGGAACATCTTTTCATCTCTTTGACATTGATGCTTTGCGCCAGTCCACTGGCCTGGCTGCCCATCGCGCCGCCGACGCCCATGCCAATTCCTAATCCTATGCCGGCTCCCATGAGCCCTGCCTGGGCAGAGCCGGGATTTGTGGCAGCTCCTTCAAGCGTGTCAAAGGAGCGCTCCTGCACATAGCTGTAGCCAACAATATCCATCTCCGCCCGCTTGGCTAGAGCATCCTTGAGTTTCTTTACAGCGGGATCGTCCTCCGGCACGCTGACATCATTAACAAAGAAATTGAGTAAATTAATGCCATATTCATTTAATGTTGGCGTGATCTTTTCTTTTAGATGATCGGACAGTTCAACTAAGTAAGCATTGATCTCAAGGGCGCTTACATTCTTTTTAACTAGATAGGTTGAAATAGAATCTTTGACGGTCGTGAGATATAAACCCCTGAAGAAATTAAGGATGTTGGTCTTATCAAGAACCGGCAAAGTTCCGACGAGCTTAGTTAGAAACTTCTTAGAGTCACCGATCTGAATGCCGAACTGCCCATAAGAGCGCACGGGGACGAAGACACGATACTTCGGATCCTGCAACTGAATCGGCGTCGGCGTTCCCCACTTGATATCCAGGGAGTGGGCCTTGTTCACGTACCAGACCTCGGCTTTGAAGGGCGAGCGTCCGCCGAAGGGAAGGTTCACAAACTTACTGAGGAACGGTATATTGGCGGTCGATAGCGTATGCCGACCCGCCGCAAATACATCCAAGGCCTGGCCGCCCTTATATAGAACAGCCTCCTGCGACTCATTTACGATGAGCTGCGTCCATGTGCCCAGCTCGTCGCTGCGATACTTCCACGCGAAGACATCCGGCCCACCATCATATTTGACGACATCCACAACAGCCATAACTACACCGCCTTTCAACTTTCAGTCCGAATAGCTGCGGATACAGCTATCGGCAGTAAGTAACTACCATTTCCCATCATCTTTCGGGGGGACAGGGGCCTTAACAACATTTGGGACCGCTGCAGGAGCCTGTTCGGCTGAAGCAGACTGCGACCTGCGGGCAGAACTCTCCCCTGCCGCCTGTTTGCCTGGCTGCGCACTCGAAGCCCTGGCTTCTCCTCTGACCAGTAACTGTCCTGGCGTAATGCCATCCAGAGATATCTGAACACTCTCTAAGTGGCCGTAAGACAACTTGTCCGTCACACGGTCGATGATGACATTGCAGCATGGAATTTCATTGCGTCCCAGAGACTCGCCCGTTTGCGGATCCTTCTCTTCTTTTCCAAGAGCGATCACGGCATAGCGCGCACCCGGCTTGAGAGACTTTCCGCCCTGGCTCAGAGTCACGGTATTTCCATCGCGGTCAATGATCGAAACCGGATAGGTGCGGGACACAATCGACGCCACCACCTGATCGGCAATGTTAGTCACCATGCCTTGCAGCACGCTATCCGAATTGATGCCGTTGCTCATAGTCGTAGGGGCCATGGAGGGAGCGTTGCCTTGCAGCGAATCAGCGGCAAGAACCTGGCGCGTGGCTACATTGACCAACTTCTGCGAGATGGCCCATCCGCCCGAGTAACTGACCAGCTCTCGATTGCTGAGCCGAAGCGCAGTTACATTGCGATTGTATGCAAGCGAGTTGATGTGCCCAACCCAGATGACATCGGCGCTGAACGCCTGTCCCAGCTTTCCGGCGTCGCCGCGCCGCGCCTGGCCGCTTTGTATGAACTCAATCTCCTGATCGATATCCGAATCCGCCTCTCGATCCAGAACGCTGAACCGTCCGGTCGCGGTCAGCGCCGCAGCCACCTGCTGGCGGATGGCATCGCTCACGGTTCGCGCCGGTACGATCGCGCCGCCGATGTTGAAGGCGGAGACGTCAAACCGCAGAGGCGCAACCACTACCTTCAGCTTCTTATCGTCAGCCGCAGTAAAATGCGCGATGTTCGCCTCAATGGTCACCGCGTAGGGAGCGCCCCTGCTGCCGGGCCAGATCAATCTGCCAATCAGCGAGCGCTCCTTGATCGATTGAATTCTGAAGTTCGTGATCGCGCCGCCGGAGCTTTGCGCGACGCGCTCGCGAAAGGCCGTGCCGCGGATCGAATCCGAGTCCTGGCCGTTGGTAACGTCCAGGCCGAACCGCGCCTGAACGGAACCGGAGTCTATGGTAGCTCCGTTGACCTGTAACAGCGCGGTTTTCATAGCGTCCGTCGTTGCAGAGGCAACCGAATCCCCGTAGCCGGTCGCAACCGTGGGCACGGTATCGACCTTTCCCACGTCCGGCACCGAAGCCGTGACGGCAGCCGTACCCGCGCCAGTTGGAGTGCTGGCCGCTGGCGGCGCCTCCGGCTTCTTCCTGCACGAACACAGAAGCAGAACCATCAGCGATGCGACGAGGATACGATGCCTACTCATTTACAGCTCCTTCTTTCCTACAGTGTTAGTCCATGGAGCCGAGCGCGTTGGTAGCGTCCGGAGGAACGGCGATATCGTGGGCCTTGGCATAGGCTGTGGCGTCATGAAGGGTCTGGGACAGGTGCCTGGCGTTGTGCGGAAATTCCTTGACGATGTAAGCGCCAAGTTGCAGTCTGGGGAGCATCGCCGGAGACGCGCTATGAAGGCTGTTCCCGAATGACGCAACGCCGCTCTGCATCCCGGCGTACTTAAGCAGCCCTTTGGCAAGGAAGATCATTCCCTCTTTGTACGACGCCTTCGCCTGCTCATCCATCTCAGGAGGGTTCTTGAACGCGGCATCGACAGCAGGCTGATTTTCGCGTCTGTACTTATCCTGGTTCTGCAGATTGCCGACGGTGGCACCTGAATCGAGCGCCGCTCGTTCCGCTCTGGCCTGCGCTGCCTGGTCCTTCAAGCCCAGCGCGTCATAGATCCTCGCATCTCCGTCCAGAACATCCTTGTTCGCAGCCGTGTACTGGTCGGCAAGCTGGCTTTGCGCGCCGGTCAGATCGCCGCCGCCGCTAATTCCTGGCACCTTCGGCACTTTGAACTGGGCTTGCGCCACCAGCGATAGCGACACCAGCGCGATTGCGATATACAGTTTTTTCATCTGACTTTCCTTCTTTCCCGTTGTGCTTCGTTACATGGCTCCGAGCGCGTTGGTCGCGTCCGGAGGAACAGCGATATCATGGGCCTTGGCGAACTCGACAGCATCATGGAGAGTTTCAACCAGGTGCTTGATGTGGCGCGGAAACGCCACGATGATGTAAGCGCCCGTCGCCAGCCTGGGAATCATGGCCGGGGATGCATTATTAAAACTATTTCCGAATGCCATGACGTCGTTCTTCATCGCGATGTAATCGAGCAGCGCTCTTGCAAGCAATATCAGTCCCTGGTTGAAGGACGCTTTCGCCTGCTCATCCATTTCAGGAGGATCCTTGAATGCGGCGCTGACGGCCTCGCGATTGTCCTTCGATGCCTTGTCTGCCGCCTTCAGATTATCCAGAGTAGCGCCTGCCTCCAGCGCCGCGTGTTCTGTCCGTGCCTGCGCCGCCTGATCCTTCAGACCTAAAGCGTCGTAGAGATTCCCATTCGCCTCCAGAACATGCTTGTTCGCAATCGCAAACTTAATCGCGAGCTGGTCTTGCGAGCTGGTCAGGTTGCCCCCGCCTAACCCTGCCAGTTTCGACCATTTGGATTGAGTCTGCGCTCCTGCCGATAACAGCACAAGCGCGGCCACGATAATAAGTTTTTTCATCTATTTTTCCTTCTTTCGGAGAATTTAGTGCAAACCAGCATTTGCTAATTGACTTGTTAAATCTCTCGCTGCGCTCTGCGCTGCAAGTTTCAAGGCGTTGGTGGTGGCTTCCTCGGCGGTCGGACCGACTCCGGCGTACTGGGCCGGCCCGGCAATCGCGACGCTCTCAGGAATGCGCTGGCTGACATCCAGCACCTTGCCGTTCACGGTGACGACCATGCGCTTGAGGCCGGTGGCGGGATCGTCGCCGACCATCCCCACATCCAGGGTCGCCAATGCGATGTAGCGGACCTCGGCAGTGCGCAGGCCCTCTACCACGTTCATCAGCGTCGCGGTCTGGAGATCGTCGCCGGATTCATAGTCCTTCTGGATGTCGACGACCTTCAGCTTGCCGCCAGACAGCGGCTCGATAAACTGCGCGTCGGCGACCCGGTACCCGGCGGCCTTGAATATCTGGGTGACCACGCCGCTGATTCCCTGGCTGGGGATGATCTTCCATGTAGTGGCATCGGAACGCGCCATGCTTGCGCCGCCGCGCTCGACCGTGGCCTGAACGTTGGCGTCGATGCTGGCCGCCGACTGTACCGACTCGTTGGTAGAGACCTCGGTTTTGCGAACGGTCTCCCCTTCGTTGGTTGACCTCTGCGCAGCTACGGCGGCGTTGCCATGAACGTCAACCACGGCCCGTTTCGTGACGCGCGCGTCGAAGGTGGTCTGCGTATCCACCTGCCGCGAGAGAAAGACGAACGCCATCTGCGAGCCCTGGGTTACGGTTCCAGGCCCCACCGCCGACTTCAGGGCCAGACGAAGCGCCGAGCCGTTCAGCGACACACGCACCGTGACCGAGTAGGTGAGACTGGCCGGATCGTCCAGCTCGTCGAGAATCGTCGTGTCGAGAATAAACCGGTCGGGGTTGTTCCTGATGATGCCCCTGATGGTATCGAGATTCTCGACCTCGGAGTCGCCGGCATCGGCAAAATAAAATTCGATGGCCTTCATCTGGGCAGCCTGCACGACGGCTGCTTTGATGTCGGGACTGGCGGCACAATCCACAAAGACCTTCTTTTTTACAGCGCACGTCGCCGGGCTGGCCTGGTATTGCATGGAGGCCTTGCCTTTGGCCGTCACAACGTCTGCGCGCGCAGCCGCAGCCGAAAAGATTACTAGCGTCGCAAGAACGATCCTGGCTATTTGCATGATTTGAGCAACTCCCTCGTGGCTGATATCTGCTTATCAACGTTTGCTCCGGTGGCCGCAGACTTGAGCCACGGATTGTTATCGCCCCCGAGCACCCCGGAGAGTTTCGCGAACAGTCCTTTGATCGAGTCCTGATAGGCAGGAAAGTCCTCTACGTTCACCTGGGATACGGGCACCAGCTTGGTCTCGCCGTTTTTGAACTGACTATCGAGATAAGCGTGTCCCGATAGCGGCTCTTCGAGCTTGATGGAAAACATCGAACCGAAGATCAGGCTTCTGCCCGCCGCTTTAACCTCGTAGGGAATCGTCTTCAGCTTGAGCAGGTCGAGGCTGAACTGATAGTCGGGCTTGGGAAGCGTCAGGCTGTAAACCGTGCTGTCCGACACGGTCATCGACATGACGTTGCCGATGGCGTAGCCCTTGGAGAAGGGCAGAATGGGAACGCCCGCTTTGGTCGAAAGCTCCTCGCCAAAGGTGTCGGCCAGCCAGGTCTCCGCGCCGCCATTGCGGTACTCCGGCGGAAAGACTGCCCGCGCCTCGTCGCTGATGGCGATATTTGTAACCTGTAAGTAGCGCGAGACGCTCGATGGCAAAGCCGCATCGTTGAGCGTGCTTACGAATCTGTCGATAAGCCCCGGCTTGCCGTCGATGCCCCTGAAGATGTAGCTGACATCCTGGTCCTTCACTTTTTCCGTGGGCGGAGCCGTCAGCACGTCGATGTATGCAAAGCTGATGGGATAAGCCCGCAGCACCGTCATCGACTTGAAGTCGAAGAAGAGAGCCTGCGCTCGAAACTGAGTCAGCAGCTTGTAGACGGAGCCGATCTGCTCGGTGGAGATACTCTCATTGGTGAGCACGAAAGCGACGGCAATCACCTGGTCGTGGCCCTTCAGCTCGTCTATGTGCGGAACAAGAGCGAAATGCCTGGGATGAGCCGACTGCATGGCGCTTTGCAGCAGAGCATTGATGCCCTTGTCTCCGAGCGAGCTGCCGAAGCGCTGCGAATAGGGAAATCTGGTTGCGATAGAAGCGTGATCGCCCGCATAAGCCAGACCAGCGAAGGCAACTGTTTGATCCTGACAGTACCCTTTTACAGAGCACAACAGGACAAGCGAGATGGCGATCCTGCGTAAGAGCTTGAACCAATTTAGCCTGGAACAAGACCGACCTGAGCTGGCCTGACGGAACGGTACAGACATGGAACTCTCCACAGCCGAACGATCTCCGCTTGAACAAACAGGAAGTCAGGGTCGGCAACCTAATTCAGCTCAGCGGATACATTGCACGCGATAGAGATATCCTACCCGTTAAATCCGGCTGCGTCGTAAAAAATTCCACAGTCACTGCAAAATTCTGCAAACAGCCTGAGCTCACACCCCTGACTGGGAGATATGAGCGCGTGCAATATGTTCCATAGCGGAGACATGGATTTGGATGCAGGAAATGCTGTCAGGTAATGGCGTGAAAGTGCCGAAGGCGCGTCCTTACTTCTTCAGCGTCGCCATATCGATTACGAAGCGGTACTTGACGTCGCCTTTAATGACGCGCTCGTAGACTTCGGCCAGCTTATCGATAGCGGTCAGCTCGATCTCCGAGACGATACCGTGATCGGCGCAGAAATCCAGCATCTGCTGCGTCTCCGGCACGCCGCCAATCGACGAGCCTGCCAGTGAGCGGCGGCCTTTAATCAGCGAAAAAGGAAATACGGAGATGGGCTGATCCGGGATGCCTACAGAACAGAGCGTGCCGTCCAGCCGCAGCAGGCTGAGATAGGCATCGACGTCGTGCTTGGCGGCCACGCAGTCCAGAAGGAAATCGAAACTGGCGGCGTGTTTGGCCATGGCATCGCGGTCGGTGGAGACTACGACCTCATCGGCGCCGAGCTTCAGGGCGTCGTCGCGCTTGTTGGGCGAGGTCGTGAACTGCACCACGTGCGCACCCAGCGCGTGCGCGAACTTCAGCCCCATGTGGCCGAGTCCGCCCAGGCCGATGATGCCGACCTTCTTGCCCGGTCCCGCGTTCCAGTGCTTCAGCGGCGAGTAGGTCGTGATGCCCGCGCACAGCAGCGGAGCCGCCGCGGCCATGTCCAGCCGGGGCGAAAGCGTGAAGGCGTAGCGCTCGTCCACGACGATGTTATTGGAGTAGCCGCCATAGGTGACGCAGCCGTCGTAGCCGCGCGCGTTGTAGGTTGCCACCATGCCTTTGGCGCAGTACTGCTCGAGACCGGCGCGGCAGTTGTCGCAGACGCGGTCGGAGTCCACCATGACGCCCACGGCGGCGCGGTCGCCTTCCTTAAACTTCTTCACGGCGCTGCCAACCTTGGCGACGTGGCCGACGATCTCGTGGCCGGGAACCATGGGAAAGATGTCGCTACCCCAGTCGCCGCTGACCTGGTGGATGTCGGAGTGGCACACACCGCAGTAGGCGATATCGATGACCACATCATTCGGACGCGGGTCCCGGCGCTCGAAGCTCCAGGGCGCAAGCGGCGACTTCTTTTCAAGAGCGGCGTAGCCGTATGACTTCATGATTGTCTATCTCCTTATCGTGACTACTTATGTTCTGGAGTACTGGATACTTCCGGGTCAATCCCAGACTTAAGTCTTCCCTGATCTCTTGGTGTTAACTTACCCCAAACATCAGAAGGAATTTTGCGCCAGTTTTTGCCATTGGAATACCACGCATCAAGGGCTTTGTGCAGGTTTTCTGTATATTCTCCGTGCGCAATTTTATCCGATTGTTCATATCTACCGTACATGTCTTTGATAATTCTTTCTTTCTGATCATCGCGCAAATCGGTACTAGCGTTGACAAGTGCTATAGCTTTCTGCAATTGTTCCGCCGTAATAGCGGATTCACCAACTTTATCTTCGGCGGCAGCCTTATTTGAAGCGTTTGAATTATCGTTATTGCTGGACTTATCACGAAGTGAGTCTAGCCACTTCATCCCATCTGTTTTTTCTCCAGTAGGAGAAAACAAAGTAAAGTGCAACTTCGGCTCAGTAGCGTTTCCTGATTTTCCACTGAGAGCTATTACTTGGCCCGGAGTTACGGATTCTCCAGGTTTTACTTTTACCTCTGATAACCATCCATATCCACCAATGTTGCCATCTTTATACTTTATCTCTACGGTAATGCCGCATCCATTGTCTATCTGCGAAGCTTCCATTACTGTGCCATTCGTGGCCGCATATATCTTCGTACCAAGAGGCACGGCAAAATCGTAACCATCGTTTAGTTTTGAATCACAAACAGGTAAAGAGGTGTGCTCTGCGTCTATATAGGAGTGCTCCGGGTTATATACTTGTCCCCAAGTCCCAACAGCACACAACTCCAATACCGCTAAAACAATAATCTTTTTCACGCGTTACTTCTCTCCTCCGTGATGATTATTTCTTCAGTAATTGTGGCAAAAAGCAGATTCCTTCGCTTCGCTGCGGAATGACAATTCATGAGAACCGGCGCTTATTCATCGTAGCGCAGCAGACTGAAGACGTCGTACTCGGCAAACTTCTCGCGGCCCTTCAGGAAGTCTAGTTCGACGGCGAATCCAAGGCCTGCGATCACGCCTCCGAGCTGGCGCACTAACTGTACCGTCGCCTGCATGGTGCCTCCGGTTGCCAGCAGGTCATCGACGATGACCACCCTCTGGCCAGGCTCGATGG
>WQYS01000059.1 GCA_009781125.1 Acidobacteriaceae bacterium
TGAGGGACACCATAGCGTACCGAATCCTAGTCTGCTAGGATGCCGGTGTCAAAACAAATGTTTGTAAATAGTGATTTCGGTGGAACCGAAGAACTGGGTGCCCCATTCATGCCGCAGTCTTATCGCGGCATGAGTGGGAGATGAATTACGCGCCCATCACTGCCTTGAACCCCGTCAACACAATCGTCTGATCGCGGTCCGGGCCGGTCGAGATCATGCCCACCTTAGCGCCCGACTCCTTCTCCTGGAAGTGCATGTACTCCTGCGCCAGCTTGGGCAGCTTGTCGAACTCGGTGATGCCCTCGGTGGAGGTCTTCCAGCCCTTCAGCTTGGTGTAGACCGGCTCGATGCGGTCGTAGCCGCGCATGTCTGCCGGAATCACGTCGGTAACTCTGCCGTCGATCCTGTAGCCGGTGCAGATGGGAATCTCGTCGCACTCGTCGAGCACGTCCAGCTTGGTGACGACCAGCCACTCGGTGCCATTAATCATGTTGCTGTAGCGCAGCAGCGGAAGATCGAGCCATCCGCAGCGGCGCGGACGCCCGGTTACGGCTCCGTACTCTTGCCCGCGCGCGCGCAGCAGGTCTGCGCTGCTGTCGTGAATCTCCGTGGGGAAGGGGCCTTCGCCTACGCGGGTGACGTATGCCTTGGTCACGCCGATCACCGTGTTGATCTGCGTGGGACCGACTCCCGTGCCCGTGACCGCTCCGCCTGAGGTCGCCGAGGACGAAGTGACGAAGGGATAGGTTCCGTGGTCGATGTCCAGCAGCGCTCCCTGCGCGCCTTCAAAGAGGACGCGCCCGCCCCGGCGCAGCTCGTTGTTGAGCAGGACCGCCGTGTCGGTGACGAACGGAGCTATCTGTTCGGCGGCGCGTGAATACTCCTCGTACATCGTCTTGGGGTCGAGCGGTTCAGTGCCGAACAGCGCGTGGGCTATGGTGTTCTTTTCGTGGCAAGCGTTCTCGATATGTGTGCGCAGCAGCGCCGGATTCAGCAGGTCCACGACGCGCAGGCCGCTGCGGTGCATCTTGTCTTCATATGCCGGCCCGATGCCGCGGCTGGTGGTGCCGATCCGTGTGCGTCCCGGAGCGTTCTCTGCCGCCAGTTCGATCATGCGGTGGTAGGGCAGGATCACCTGGGCGCGGTTGGAGACGAAAAGCTGTCCGTCGACCGGCAGTCCGGCGTCCCTCAGCTTCCCGACCTCGTTGAGGAAGGCCATCGGATCCAGCACCACGCCGTTGCCGATGACGCCCTTGCACTCGGGGCGCAGCACGCCACAGGGGATCAGTTGCAGGACGAACTTCTTGCCCTTGATGATGACCGTGTGTCCGGCGTTGTGGCCTCCGGCATAGCGCGCGACGACGGAGAACTTCTCCGAGAGCACATCGACGATCTTACCCTTGCCCTCGTCGCCCCATTGGGCTCCCAGAATGACTGCTGACTTGAATTGATTCACTCGAACGATTCTCCACCGTCCTACCGGCAAAAGATTAACGGCAAGCGGCCATGAAATATGCAATTAAGTCCATCATATCCCGGCGCGCGGGCCATTTCTTTTTCAATTTTTTGCACGGCAGGTGAAAATTCTGGATGCGGATAAGTACACTGATGGACATAGGCTGCGGAAAGCCGCCGCAGCCGGTTCTAAGTTACGGCGGATGAGGATGATGGCAGAGCAGATGATTCAGTCATGGTTTGTGCAGGGCATGGTGAAGGCAACAACCGACCTGAGCCACAAGGGCTGGGGCGAACGCAACGCCGGCAATGTCAGCCTGCGCCTCGTGCCCGAGGATCTGGAGCCGTACCAGAAGCTGTTGCGGCCAGGCGAGTCCAGGCCCATTGGCGAAACCATTCCGGGCATCGCCGGGCAGTATTTCATGATTACAGGGGCGGGCAAATTCTTCCGTAACGTGCAACTGGAGCCGGAGGAGGCGCTCGGCCTGCTGCGCGTGAGCGCCGATGGCGCGACCTATCAGATGCTGTGGGGATTTCGCGGCGGAGCCGTGCCTACGTCGGAGCTCTCCTCTCACCTCAAGTCGCAGGAGGTGCGCCAGCGCGTGACCGGCGGCAGAAGCCGTGTCATCATGCACTGTCACGCCACCAACCTGATTGCGCTGACCTATGTGCTGGAGCCTTCGTCGCCGGTGATTACGCGCGCGCTGTGGGAGGGGACTACGGAGTGCCTGGTGCTGCTTCCCGAGGGCGTCGGTGTGCTGCCATGGATGCCTCCGGGAACAGCGGCCATCGGCGCGGAGACGGCTCGGGCCATGGAGCGGCATTCGCTGATCCTGTGGCCTTTCCACGGAGTTCTGGCCGCGGGCGGCACGCTCGACGAGGCCTTCGGGCTGATCGATACGGCAGAAAAGTCCGCCGAGGTGCTGGTCAAGGTGCTCTCCATGGGCGGCTTCCGGCAGACGATCTCGAAGCAGGAT
This sequence comes from Acidobacteriaceae bacterium, assembly GCA_009781125.1. The sequence continues at coordinate 2,433 of WQYS01000059.1, forward strand.
CTGTTAGCCCTGGCCGCGCGCCATAAGATCACTCCCATGCGCGAGGCGCTCGATCTGGAGTCATGGGGAGGCGAGGCAGATGTGTTTTGCCGAGCCAGCGTGAATCCGGTGTGAATCCATAAAACTCAGGAGAGGTATGGAAACAGGAAAAAAGGCCGCCCTATTCGGTACGCTCGCCGTGCTGGCCGCCGCTGGCGTGCGCATCGGCATGATCTATCATGAGCGCAACTCTCCCATGGTTCTGCGCGAGCAGCCGCAGTACACGATCTCCGCGGACGAACTGGTCTTTCTCAAGCAGAAGCGGCCCGACACCCCTGCCGATCTGAAAGACCTCGTAGGAACGACCGTGTGGCTCTCGGCTGGCGGACAGATGGAGTATTATCCCTTCGCCGCCAATCGCGCCGAGTACGCCAAGTCCGCCGGAACGCTGCTCGGAGCCGAGCCGATTCTAATCAATAAGGTCTTCGAGCAGGTTGCGCCCATATCGTCGCGCTCGCGCATACCCAGAGGTGATCGTCACGTGCTCGTTGCTTTTACACGGCCCCGCTCTGATAACCCCGCCAAAGAGTATGCCCTGCCGGTCGGATATCACGACCACGATGGATACACCTTATACACGGACAAGATTTTCTTCTACGACGACCCGCACGAGCTGTACAAGCACTGGGGTCCGAAGGTGTGGGAGGCTATCGATGAGCACAAGGTGATCCTGGGCATGAGCGAGCGTGAGGTGCAGCTCTCGTTCGGCCAGGTGAGCCAGAGCCTCAGCAGCGAATATGGCAATCGCCTGGTCGTCTACAACAACCTTGGCCGTCCGATCGATGTGACCTTCGTCAAAGACAGAGTGACCTCGTTCCGGCCACACGCGGAGTAGGAGCAGATGGACCCTGTCACGCATCTGATGACCGGAGCAGCGCTGGCTCGCGCGGGATTCAACCGCAAGGCGGCCTATGCGACGCTGGCCATGACGCTGGCCGCCGAGGCTCCCGACCTCGACGTTCTCTGGCGATTCCGAGGCCCTGTGGCGGCCTTCGAGCACCATCGCGGCTGGACCCACTCGCTGATCGGCCTGCCCGTTCTGGCCGCCGTAGTCGTGGCGGTGATCTGGGCAGGCGACCGGCTGGGTGCCCCATTCACGACGCGCTTTTTGCGTCATGAATGGGACGCAAGGAAGCACCACGAGGGGTCTCCGCCTGTTCGCTGGGGCTTGCTCTACCTGTTCTCGCTGGTCGCTCTCGCCAGCCATCTGCTGATGGACTGGACCAACAACTACGGAATCCGTCCGCTGTTTCCGTTCCATCCGCGCTGGATCGCAGGCTCATTTGTGGCCATCGTCGACCCGATCATATTTCTGTTGCTACTCATGGCGCTTGTTGCGCCGTGGCTGTTCGGACTGGTCACAAGCGAGATCGGCGCGCGCCGTCAGCCCTTTCGCGGCAGGGGCTGGGCCACGGTTGCGCTGGTGGGAATCGTCCTCATGTGGACTCTGCGCGGATGGGAGCGCCAGCAGGCGCTCGGGATTGCCGCGTCGGCTGATTCCAGCGGCGCGCAGGCGCTCAGAGTCTGGGCTGATCCTTCTATGTTCAGTCCCTTCCGCTGGCAGACTATCGTTGAAACTCCGGCAGCCTATCGCCTGGCGACCGTGAACACGCTTACGGGCGAGTTTGACTCCGACGCGCAGGCAGATGTCTTCTACAAGCCTCCGGCGACGCTGGCCACGCTGGCGGCCAGGCGAAGCTGGCTGGGACAGGCTTATCTGGACTGGTCGATCTTCCCGCTGGTAACCGATACCGGGGCGGACTCCGATGGCGTAACGCAGGTGACCTTCCGCGACCTGCGGTTCGTCCGCTATGTCTCTGGCAGGATGAAGCGCGCACCGCTGGCAGGCGTAGTATACGTGGACAGCGATCGGCGCATTGTGCGCATGGAGATGAGCGGCCGCGTGCAGAGGTAGTCTGCGTGGGGTCTGGCAGAGGAGGATTCCAAATTGAGGCGAAGCGACAGAGAGGTTACCGGGCTGGAAAATATCCTCGCCATTCTGGATAAATGCGAAGTGATGCGGGTTGGCATGTGTGTCGAAGATCAGCCCTATATCGTGCCGATGAACTTTGCCTATGAGGTGATCGATGGAAAGGTTTCTATCTATTTTCACTGCGCCCCTGAAGGCAAAAAGCTGGATATGATCTCGAAGAACAATCATGTCTGCTTTGAAGCAGACTGTTCTCACAAGATATTAAAGGCAGATTCGGCCTGGGCCTGCGAATGGTCCGCCGAGTTTCAAAGCGTCATGGGCGAAGGAAAGATTGCCGCCGTAACCGGTGAACCGCAGAAGATCGCTGCTCTGGACCTCATCATGAAGCGCTACGGCTTTCAAGGAAAGCCAGCCTACAGATCGCAAAAGGTTGAGGCCGTTACCATTCTAAAAATTTCAGTTGCATCCATAACTGGAAAGAGCAAACAAATAGGATAACGAGAGTATCTTTCTATATATGAAGAACCTCATAAAGTTTTACGTGGTTGCGTTCTTACTTGTATTCGGAGTCACGGCGTATGCTCTGGAGTCCGTGCCCAAGGCCGAATATCATCAGCGGCGCGTAGCTCTGGCCGAGGCGATGAAGATGGGTGTTGCGGTTCTGTTCGCCAGCGACGAGCCTGCGCTCGAATACCAGGACTTCCGCCAGGACGAGGACTTCTACTATTTGAGCGGATGGAACCAGCCGGGCGCAGCCGTTGTCATCATCCCTGCCGCCGAGGCTCAGGCGGCGACCGCGGGCACGGGCGGACTGGGCGGGCGCGCGGCTCAAGCCTACCGCGAGATTCTCTTTCTGCCCACGCGCAATCCGCGCATGGAGCTTTACACCGGCGTAAAGATGGATGCCAGCACGCCCGGCGTACGCGAGGCTACGGGGTTTGCCGAGGTGCTGCCCATGACGGAGCTGCCCGCCGTTCTGAACGCTCTCATCAGCGGAGACCGGCTGCGTTTTTACCGCGTTTATACTCAGAAAAATTCAGCCCACGCCAGGGTGTTGATGGACATGGTGGCCGTTACGCTTGGATACGATTCGGCCCCTGACGCTCTCGACGTGGGCTTGCTCACAACGCCGCTGCGGGGGGTGAAGTCTCCCGCCGAAATTGAACTGCTGCGCAAGGCGGCCAACGCTTCCATCGCTGCGCAGCGGGCTGCAATGAAGGCCATCCATCCGGGCGTGGGCGAGCGCCAGATTGAAGGCGTCATCGTAGGCAAGCTGCTGGACGAGGGCTGCGAGCGGCAAAGTTATCCCGCCATCGTCGGCTCGGGCGCGAACTCGACCACGCTGCACTACAGCGAGAACTCGGCCACGGCGAAGGACGGCGACGTCATGCTGATCGACGCTGCCGGCGAGTACAGCATGTACGCCGCCGACATCACCCGCACCATGCCGGTCAGTGGACACTTCACACCGCGCCAGCGCGAGATCTACGAGATCGTTCTGGGAGCGCAGCGCGCGGCGGCAGAGGCTTTTGTCGCGGGCAAATCCACCATCAACGATCCGCGGCATCTGCATCCGGACTCGCTCGACCAGGTGGCCTATGATTACGTCAACACGCACGGCAGGGATCTGCACGGCCAGCCGCTCGGCCAGTACATGATTCACGGGCTGGGGCACATGGTGGGCATCGACGTGCATGATCCCTGGGATTACTCCAGGCCGCTTGACAAGGGCATGGTGTTCACGCTGGAGCCGGGCATCTATCTTCCCGAAGAGGGCTTCGGCATTCGCATCGAAGACACGTACTACGTCGGCCCGGACGGCAAGCTGGTGGACCTTCAAGCCGATCTGCCCCATGAGGCCGATGACGTGGAAGCCGCCATGAAGCGCTAAGGCCGCACGCGGAAACGATATACTACATAGACTTGCCTATGTATTTAGACAGCCTCCTGAACAGGTTTCCTCTCTGGTGATGGGACAGCTTTCACCGTGAATCTTCGCATCACCCCAACGAATCCATTCTTCAGGAGTCTCTTTGCCGATCCGACACAAAATCCGTAACTCTCTCTTCGGCTCGATCCTTGCGGCAGGCCTGCTTGCGATTCTTGTTAGCTCGCTCGATCAGCCTCTCGCAGCGCAATCGCAGTCGATCAACGGCACTCTGCGCGGCACGGTCTCAGACCCATCGAGCGCGCCGATCGCGGGCGCCACCGTGACCATCCGTAACCTGGACACCGGCTACACGCGCACCGTCTCCACCGGCAGTGACGGCACGTATATCGCGCCTGATCTTCCCATCGGAAGCTACTCGGTGGCAGCCGAGGCCGAGGGCTTTGCCGCCATGAAACAGAGCGGCATCCGCGTCGGCGCAGGCAGCGACATCGTCATCAATGAGTCGCTGAAGACAGGCTCCGTGAGCACCTCCATCGAGGTGACAGCGGCGGCTCCGATCCTGGAGCCAGCCAAGTTCGTACTGGGCCGCACCATCACCGAAGAAGAGACGCAGAGCCTTCCGCTGACCTCGCGCAATCCGTACAACTTCGTGCTGTTTCAGCCTGCCGTCAGTGGGCATCCTAACCCGGAGAACGGCATCCCGCGCACGGTGAACACCAACGGACTGGTGGACCGTATCAACTATCAGCTCGACGGTATGGTCGATACCGAGACCGACCGCTACGGCCTGCGGCTGTTCGCCATCTCCGACTCGTATGTCAGTGAGGTGCAAACCGTCGCTAACGGAGCGCAGGCCGAGTTCGGCAACACGGCGGGAATTACCTACAACGTCATCACGCCGTCGGGGACGAACTCCTATCACGGGTCAGCGCAGTATATTTGGAGACCGAAGGCGGCCAGCTCCTGCCCGATGCTGCAAAACTGCGATCCAGCATTGCCGAATTACAAGTCCAAGCCCGATCTGCATGTGGACGACTATGTAGGACGCATCGGCGGGCCGGTCATTCATGACAAGCTCTTCTTCTTTGGAGCGTATGAGAAGCTGAAGCGCAGCTATCCTCTGCCCAACACGATTGATCCCCGTACAAGGGAAGCTTTAATCGCTGGCGGAGTCGATCCGTCTGACTTCAACACTGCTCCGTCGGTGCAGCGAGCGCAATGGGTCAACGCGCGCATGGATTGGAACATCAATGCCAAGAACCAGTTCTTCGTTCGCTACAACTACTTCCGCAACAACTATCCCTTCAATACCAACGTGGGCGGAGTCTACAACATCAGCGCAGCCTCGGACTTTCAGGACCGCGCGCACATCATCGGAGCACAGCTCATTACCACCTTCACGCCCAACCTGCTGAATGAGTTTCGCGGATCGTGGCCCTACCGCAACCAGCATCATGTAGCCGATGCGCTCACCGGCCCCGGACCCATGATCTCGATTGCGGCCTACACCGACAAGTCCGACCCGGCCAACCCAATTGCCTACAGCGCCGCCAATTTCGGCGGCAGCAACGCCGCCGGCGATAAGTATCAGGAGAAGATTCCTTCCTTCAGCGACAATGTCACCTGGATCAAGGGCGCGCACACTCTTAAGTTCGGCGTCGGCTTCCAGAAGAATCTGGACACACAGTTTGCCGATATCTACGTGCAATACAACTTCGCAAACATCGACCAGTGGCTGAGCGCGAAGAGCGGAGATGCGCCCTACGCCTACTCCAATGTGAAGGCATCGATCGGGCGTCCGGGCGCGGCTTACAGCTCAGTTTTCTTCGACCTGTTTGCGCAGGATACGTGGCAGGTCAGAAAGAACCTGCTGGTGACATACGGAGTGCGCTACGACCAGTACCGCGCACCGACGCCTCCGGCGGGCGAGCCGTTCGTCTACACGCAGCACTTCCGCACACCGAAGGCGAACTTCGCGCCGCGGCTGGGCATCTCGTACCAGGCGACGCCGACGACTGTTATTCGCGCCAACGTGGGCCTGTTCTACGAGGCCACGCCGACCAATAGCTGGTACAACCCTCTCTACAACAACGGAGCCGCCGGAACCGGCTCCTTCATCGCCAACGTCGCGGGCACTTCAAGCTGCGCTCCGGCATTTCCGAATTCGCCTCAGCAGGTTTCCGCAAGCTGTCTTGCCATACAGGACATCTACGCCCTGACGCCGCGCTTCAAAAACGAATACGCCTGGAACGCCAATCTACAGATACAGCAGCAGCTCTCGCCGTCCGACTCGCTGACGCTTGGCTACATCATGACCAACGGGCGTAACCTGCAGTTTCTGCGCAACATGAATCTGATTAACCCTACTAGCGTTCTCGACGACGGGCGTCCGGTCTTTGATACCACTCCTTCGGCAGCCACGCGGCTTTATCCGCAGTTCAACAACATTACTCTGATCGATGTGGGATCGAACTCCTCGTACAACGCGCTGACGGCGACCTACGAACATCGCATCACACTGGGATGGACGATGAGCGCCTCCTATACGTGGTCGCGCTCGATCAGCAACACGCCCGAGGGAAACTCATATGAGTTTTCGACGCCGGTTCAGGACCCCACGAACCCCTTCGGCGATCGCAGCCGCAGCAGCATCGACCATCCGCACTCCTTTACGATGAGCACGGTCTACATGCCGCAGTTCCATCTGGAAAACCGCTTGGCCAACGCGCTGGCCAACGGCAACAACCTTGCCGTGCTGGGCAACTTCGTGAGCGGCGACACGCAGAACATGACCGTAAGCATCCCGCTCAACGGCGATACGACAGCCACCAGCCGCCCGCTCTTTGTAGGGAGAAACTCGCTGCGCACGCCGCCCATCTACCAGCTCGACGCGCGCTTCACGCGCACACTTGGAACCTACTGGGAGCGCGTAAAGCCGCAGTTGCTGATTGAGGCCAACAACATCTTCAACCGCTCCAACGTAACCTCGATCAGCTCGGGAGCAACGGTCTGTCCTGTTAACCCCAACCCTTTAGACCCTACACTACCTGCTGTCTGCAGAACTTTTTCCCCGCCACCTCCGGGCGAGATTGTTGCGCAGCCTTCGTTTGCGCCGACCGGTTCTGTGCTGGAGGCGCGCATCCTTCAGTTCGGCTTGAAGATTGAGTTCTAGTGCATGGCTTTGTTGTACAGAAATAAACCGAACTGCGCCAACGGCGCAATCTATACCAGCCTGGGGCGAAGCCCCAGGTAAGAATGGCATCAAATGTTATAGGGCTGAAGGCCCGCTCTATAGATTTATCTCATGCCTATAGAACGGGCCTTCAGCCCTTTCTTCCTTGAATGGGTTTCTTACCTGGGGCTTCGCCCCAGGCTGGTATAGGACGCGCCTTCGGCGCTCTTACGCGAAGCTGTACCATGACAAAAGAGCCGTGTCCGAATCCACAACAGTGACGAAGCCAGCCGAGTTGCAGCGCGGACTCTCCACCATGTCTGCGCTAGGACTGAACGTCATCGGCATGGTGGGCATCGGGCCGTTCGTGACGCTGCCGCTGATCGTGGCCGCCATGGGCGGGCCGCAGGCCATGCTGGGCTGGGTTCTGGGTGCGCTGCTCTCGCTCTGCGATGGGATGGTCTGGAGCGAGCTGGGCACGGCGTATCCCGAGGCCGGCGGATCGTACGTCTTCCTGAAAAATCTCTACGGCGAGCGCGGCTGGGGACGCTGGTTCAGCTTTCTCTACGCCTGGCAGATTCTGTTCAGCTCGCCGCTGTCGATTGCCTCTGGATGCATCGGACTGTCGCAGTACCTGTCGTTCTTCTTTCCCCATGCGACGCAGCCGATCTATGCGGCGAAGCTCGCGGGCGTTCCCGTCGCGCTGAGCGGACAGACGCTGATCGCAATGGCCGCGTGCACGCTGGCGCTGATCGTGCTTTACCGCAGCATTATCCAGATCAACCGCATCGTGCGCTGGCTGGGACTGGCCGTGGTTCTGACGCTGGTGTTCGTCATCTTCGCCGGATTCGCGCACTTCCACGCGCGACTTGCCTTCGACTTCCCCGCCGGAGCTTTCCATCTGAACCACGCCTTTTGGGTGGGCATGGGCGCGGGCCTGCTGATCGCGGCCTACGACTACGGCGGATACTACAGCGTCACCTTTCTGGGCGCCGAGGTGCGCGATCCGCAGCGGACGATTCCTCGCGCCGTGCTGGGCTCGGTCATCGTCGTGGGCACGCTGTATCTGCTGATGAACATCAGCGTGTTGGGCGTGGTGCCGTGGCGAGAGATGATGGAA
>WQYS01000060.1 GCA_009781125.1 Acidobacteriaceae bacterium
CCGCGATGAATCTCGCCCACGCGATAGGACATTTTGTTGATGAAGAGCCGGTCCTGATCCTCCAGTTCGGGAGCCATGCTGGTGCCCTCGACCAGCACCGGCTGGTAGAGAAATAGAATGATGAACGTCGAGACGGCAACCGAAACAATCAGATCGCGCAGCCAGGAGTGGACCTTGACGTGAGAGCGCCCACGATCTCCAGCGCTCTCCGGCGTGGATTGCGGTTCGTTACCTGGTTCTGCTGTGGTCAACTGCTCGTTCTCCTCAATCACTTGGACGATCCCGCTCCCTTGCCGTAATCAGTTTCCATGCAACGTCGTCCCCATCCCCAATCCTAACCCCGGCGTAAGTACCTTTCCATCGAGCCCCTCGGGAGACCACGCCTGCACAATCGCCTTTGCCATCTTTGCGATCAGGACCTCGCCTTCGTTGTCCGGCGTCCAGCTCGTGTCCTGGTTCGCGTAGGTGAAGATGGAGATCACAATCGGCCCCGTCTTTCCGCCCACGATGGCGACGTCGTTGCGGACGGCGTTCAGACTGCCGGTCTTGTTGGCGATGCTCGACAGTTCCTCGGTCGAGTCCAACTGCTCCAGGTAGCGCGGGATCGTGGTTCGGTAGAACTGGTTTCGCAGCATCCCGAGCGCCGTCTCGCAGATGGCAGCGTCGCCGGGTCGGGCAGGATTCCCCAACTGGCAGCGGCCAATCCGCTCCATCACCTGCGCCATCTCGCGGGCGGTCGTCTTTCCCAGTCCGAACTGCGGGTAATCGGCAGGCAGCGGCGAGGTCGTGGGCTTGCCGATCTTCTTGTAGAGATGGGTATTCTTCAGCCCCATCCAGGTGATGCGATCATTCACGGCATCGACGCCGAAGCGGTCGATCATCAGATTGGTCGCCGTGTTGTCGCTGAGGATAATCATCAGCGTCAGGACATCCTTCAGCGTCAGGGTCTGGGGCGTGTCCAGAAACATCAGCACTCCGGAGCCGCTCACGGCGTCGCCTTTCGCCAGCGTGATTCTTTCATCCCAGCGGGCCTTTCCGGAGCGAATCTGCTCCATGGCCTCGAAGAGGATCGTCAGCTTGATGACCGAGGCCGTCTGCACGGGCCTGTCGGCGTCGAGCGCCACCGTGCGGCCCGTGTTCAGTTGCCGGGCGTAGAGCGCGACGTGTCCATGATGCGCCGCCCGCAGAGCCTCCAGCTGTTTCATGAGCGCGGATTCAGCCGTGCCTGCCGGCTGTTTCTTGGCCGCATGCGTCTCTGCCGATACGGAAACTGCTAAACCTATAGCCACTAAGAGCGTAGCCAGCCTCAGGAAATATATAGAGATAAATTTCATACCCTGCCATCTTACAAAGAACCGGCCGGAATAAGCATCTGAAAAGATTGCAATCGGCGGTTTTGTTCCTCGGGGGCGGACGGCCAGTTTCTTGCAACCTCAGGCGTAGAAACGGCTTCGCAGAGATAGAATAAGGGGTAGCGAGAAGAGCGGGATTTGCGAGGATTGTGAACAACGTCACGGACAAAACGGACACTATGGCAACTCCGACCATGCTCGAATCAGCCCGGACGCCGGCTGCGCCGAAGAACGGTATCGAAGACTCTCTGGAACGGCTCACCACGGAGACGCCCAATACCGCCTCGGCGGGACTCGATACCAAATCTGCCATTGAGATCGCGCGCATCATCAACCAAGAGGACGGGCGCGTGGCCGCTGCCGTCAAGCGCGCGCTGCCCGAGATCGCCGTCACCATCGATACAGTGGCGCGCTGCCTGCGCGACGGCGGACGGCTGATCTACGTCGGAGCCGGTTCCAGCGGGCGCATCGCCTCGCTCGACGCCGCCGAGTGCCCGGCAACCTTCTCCACCCTGCCTGCTCAAGTGCAGTACATTATGGCGGGCGGGCCGAAGGCCCTGGCCTCAGCCGCCGACGTCAACGAGGATTCGCCCGAGCTGGGCCAGCGCGATATCGCCCGGCGGCGTCCCACGCGGAAGGACATCGTCATAGGAATCTCCGCCAGTGGACGGACTCCATACGTCGTCGGCGCTGTCGAGTACGCGCGCACGCGCGGGTCGAAGACGGCTGCCATCACCTGCAACGTGGGTACGCCGTTGTCCGGCGTGGCGGACATCACCATTGTGGCCGAGGTGGGCCCGGAGGTCATCTCCGGCTCCACGCGCCTGAAGTCGGCGACCTCGCAGAAGATGATCCTCAACATGATTACGACGGGAGCCATGACCCGGCTTGGCTACGTCTACGACAACCTCATGGTCAACGTGCATATGAAGAACACGAAGCTGGTCGAGCGCGGCATCCGTGTCCTGATGAAGGTGTGCAGCGTCGATCGCGAGACCGCCATCCGCACCATCAAGGCGGCGGGCAAGTCGATCCCGATAGCGATGGTCATGCTCAAGGCCAACGTCGATAAGATGGAAGCCGTCCGCCGCCTCAGTAAATCGGACGGCAACGTCCGGCTCGCCATCGAAGACTCGACCCTGGAGCTTTAGTTAGTATTCCCAGTAAATCAAAGACGCCACACAGGTCCTCAATAATCCAATGAGTCTCATCGACCCGAACGGACTCGAATGTGTCTGGGACGACGGCAGTTATGACTCGGAAGATGACCCGGACACAGGAAGCCCGGAGAAATGTGCAGCAGCAGGAGGAACTTGGTACGATCACAGCTTCTTCGCCGGAATGCCGGACTGGAGTGGCGATCCCGACGCCATAGACGGAATTTGGGACAGTTTATTCAACCCATTTGGTCTTGACCCAAATGGCAAACCTCTTTACTGCAATGCAGACGTAATTTCTGCGATGAGAACGATATGGGCACAATCGGCCAATGGTACTTCAGGGGCCGAGGCGTCGTTTCGGCTTGATGGAAACACATCCAATTACAGTATTGTCTTTACACCATTTACGAATCAGCGTGGTAGCCAAACAATCCAAATCAAGCCAGGAACAACGTTCGCCCTGTTCCATACACATCCAAATTTCGGAAGTTGGCAGCCTTCAACCCCGCAGAATAACTTCGAGGGAAACCCCCTCGGCGATACTGGTGTAGCAGACAAGTACAACCTTCAGATGTATGTGGTTTCACAGCGTGGATTAGGTTATTACGATCCAGCAACCGGAACATCCACTCAAGTCCGCCCCGGCACAAGTTGGGCAAATCCTTGTGGAGATTGATATGAAGAGACTGTTTTTCACACTAGGAACCATTATCATTTTTTGTTCTTTGGGATGGATAAGTTTTGCTCAAAGCACACAATCCACGTCGATTCCCATCATTAGCGCCGAGAATTATAAGAGGACACTTGACGCAGTGTTCGCCAAAACAGGACAGCAGAGCACTATGCAGTACTCAATGGTGCTTCGATTTATGCCGTCGCGACATGCTGAATCTGAAATAACGATTCAGGTGGACAATAAAGGCCGGGTTCATGTAGCACTAACCGCCGTGACCGGAACGAGTGTCTGGAACCTTGCCAATGAATATATTCGACAGACCGGGAGATTCAATCTTGAGGAGATCACGAGACGCGCACAGGTAGAAAAGAAAGAGATTTCAGCAGATTCAGCGAAGGCTATCATTTGGCACTCTGAAGCTCTGAAAAGTCTTGGACAGACCACAGCAGAACTCCAACAAGATTTTGTTCAATTTCAAAAGACTGGTGAAGCAGCGATCTTTTTGGATGGGAGTACGTATGAAATGCGCTTCACACAGGGGGTGACCGAATTTCACTGTACTGTCATGGACGCTGAGGTGGACGACCATGAAGTGACAGGGCGTTCGTCTCTCGCCAACTGGATGAATAGTGTTCGGTTGTACCTCACTGCGCGGGTGGGCGGGTGGCCCAGTTCTGAGAAGTAGTCTGAAATTTTGGTGCCCCACATCTGGCGGTTTTATCGTGTCGCCGCGGCGACTGGGCTGAAGCGGCGACGATCCTTCCTTGGGGAGGAGTCCTCAAGGCGGGATCGGAATCCCCGAGGGGGTCAAGGGGGAAGCAGGATCAGGGGCAGTCTTGGGGGCGTTGGAGCAGGGCTTGTCTGTCCGGAGAGCGGAGCCTGTATCTGAGCAGTCGGCAGGCAAGGAATGGATCAAGGCGCAGCCATGGAGCGCACGGAGCAGGCAGCAGGGTGTGTGCGCGAGTCGTGGGCCAAGGGCCATCCTGTAGCCGAGCAAGTCAGGGACGAGCGGGCAATCCAGCAGGAGCGGAAGTCATCGCAGGCGAGGCCTCATCTCGGAGCCGGAGCGCATAAGCGGGAGTCTCGATCGGGGGCCGTTCTTGGGGGCGGCATAGGAGAGTCAGAGTCTCCGCTCCGGTGTCAGTGGCGGGGTAGGAGGAAACCATGCCTGCGGCATGGGCTGAAGAAGGGACACAACACCCACAGTTGTGTGCTGAATAGCAAACGTTCGTTTGCTAATTAGATACCTAAGAAAACAGGCGGCTTGGCGGTTAAGCGAGAAACAGGTTTGCGAATCAGCAAACCGGCGCGACAGAGCCGCCGAGCCGCGCGGAGTCGTGGAGTAATCTGCCGCCGCCGCGCCGCCAGGTCGAGCAGTTCTCCGGCACGTTCTGCCGTTCAGTTCGCCGCCAGCTTGCCGCGCTGTTGTCCGTTCCCGGTGTCTGTTCGGTGTTCAGGCTGAGTGTTTTCCGGTGTGAACTTTGCGCGGTAGTCTGTCTCCGATCCGCGCCGCCGAGTCGTCAGGTCGAACAGTTTTCCGATGCGTTCAAGCGTTCAGTTCGCCGCCAACTTGTCGCGCTTTTGTCCGTTCCCGGCAGCTTCTCCGTGTCACGTCTGAGCAGTTTTCTGTGCGCAGTTGTTGCCGTTCTCCGGCGCTTTTGTGCAGAAATGCGAGCCGTGCTGCGCACGGGAGTGTATCTGCCACACTCAACCCCTGAAAGGGTTGCTGCGGAGCAACTTTTGTATCTCGGCAGATACCCAGGAAAACAGTGGACTTGCTGATTTTCGGTTATTCCTGAGTAACTGCGCGGTTGCGAACGGAACCGGGTTAAACTTCGGGTCATCCTGTGCGGAAAAGTGGCGACCGGGACAGCGATGCAAACCGTGCAAAACGGTGAGACTGTTTTACACCGTTTGCACCGCACGGCGGCGACGACGGGCGAGTATTTTTCTCTTTAAAAACCAGTTCACGTTGACGGAAAAAGCTCGTCCCGATGACGACACGACCGGCGCACCGGCGACCACACAACCGACGTACAGGGGACGGCACGACCGGCGCACAACGGGAATGCGCGTTGAAGTTGAAACGCTACAGGGCAAGCTGTGCCTTGTATATACAAACCGTTCCGTTTTGCATATCCATCGCCGCCCTCAATCCGCCGTTGGCTACTCGGATGCAGCTAGGCAGACAAACTCACTGTCGGGCGTGTTCGAGGCCGTCAGGACGGCTTCAGAGGCGCTTGTGAGGATGTTCTGAAGGTTAGACACCATCCCTAACGCTGACGCGTTAGGAAGGCGTCTGTGCGACCCGGAGCCGCACAGAAATCGAACGTGACTCGAACATAACTCGACGCTGTGCGAGGTTGTGCGGCTCCGGTTCTAACTCGGTTCGAGTTCTGTCCGGCCAGCGTTCGGAATCAGTTCGAGAGGTTTTTTCTTAGCTGCCCTGCGGGATCTTCGGCGGCGATTACTTGCTCTCTGCAGCGGTGATGAATGTGTCGATGGTCGTAAGGAGGACGCGCTGCTGATACATCGGCAGACGCTCAATCTGTTCCATGCGGCGCAGGAGTTTGCGGCTAGGTGCGGGAGCGGTTGCGACGGCGACCGGCTTAGAAACCTGAAGGAGTTCCTGTACGGACACATCGAGAGCCTTAGCGAAGCGAACCGCCGTCTCTGCATAGAGCCGAGTCTTGCCGTTTTCATAGTCGGAGATGACGACCTGAATCGCGCCGACGCGCCGGGCCAGTTCTTCCTGGCTGAATCCCCGCTGCTTGCGAATCTTGGCCAGTCGTTGCCCCAGAGCGATGTACCAAGCCTTAGTCGAGTTGTCGTTTTCAGCGGCTCTGATCCGTCCCATAGCAGAGACGAGTGTAAAGGGCGGTCGAAAATCCCTGTTGACTTCCATAGTTATTAACTATATTTTTATGCCTAGAAGATCAAGAGAAAAAAGTGCTTGACATGATTTTCAGCGGAGGCGGTGTGCATGGCGCGTATTCCAGAGGCAGAGGTAGAGCGGCTAAAGAAGGAAGTGTCTGTGCAGCGATTAGCGGAGGCGCGTGGCATCAAGTTGACCAGGCACGGCGCGGACCTGATCGGAAAATGTCCCTTCCACGACGACCGGACGCCATCGCTTGTGATTACGCCAGCGAAGAATCTGTGGCACTGTCTGGGGGCGTGTGACGCAGGCGGGACGGTGATCGACTGGGTAATGAAGGCCGAGGGTGTGAGTTTCCGTCATGCGGTCGAGATGCTGAAGCAGGACTATTTTCCTTTAGCCGCCTCTCCGGTTCAGTCGGTGAAGCATAGCACTGTGAGGAGACTGACGCCGCCAGTCGAGCGCGGGGCCGACGACCGGCTTCTGTTGTTGCAGGTTGCGGACTACTACCACGAGACGCTGAAGCTGTCGCCGGAGGCGATGAAGTATCTGGAATCTCGCGGCCTGAAATCGTCGGAGATGGTCGAGCACTTCCGTCTGGGGTTCGCTAACCGGACTCTGGGGTATCGGTTGCCAGCCAAGAACCGCGTGGCGGGAGCACAGATGCGGGGCCGGTTGCAGGAGCTTGGCATCTTGCGCGATACCGGGCACGAGCAGTTCAACGGCTCGATTGTTATCCCGGTGTTCGATATGACGGGCGCAGTGATGGAGATGTATGGGCGCAAGATTACGCCGAACCTGAAGAACTCGCCGGACCATCTCTATATGCGCGGAGAGCACAGGGGCGTATGGAACGAGGAGGCACTGGTAGCCAGTAAAGCGATCATCCTGTGCGAAGCGTTGATCGACGCGCTGACGTTTTGGTGTGCGGGATACCGCAACGTGACGGCCAGCTATGGCGTGAACGGCTTCACGAAGGACCACAGAGCGGCCTTCGAGAAGCACGGAACCGAGCGGGTGTATATCGCTTACGACAACGACGAGGCAGGAAACAAGGCCGCAGCCAAGCTATCGGAAGAACTGATAAGCATGGGGCTGGAGTGTTTCCGCGTGGAGTTCCCGAAGGGGATGGACGCGAACGAGTACGCGCTGAAGGTGCAGCCAGCGGCGAAGAGTCTGGGCGTGTTGTTGAACCGTGCATCGTGGCTTGGCAAAGGCCAGCGGCCAGCGGGACAGGTGGCAGTGCCGACGGTCGTGCCGGCGACGAACGTGGAGCCGGTATCAACTGTATCAACGGGAGCAACGACAGCAGCTAAAGAAGAAACTCTCCAGGTCGAGGCCGTGCCGAAGCTGGAGACTGTGCCAGCGGAGGACGAGCCTGTTTTTCCTTTAGCTGCTGTGGTTGCTCCGCAGACGGATGTAGAGGTGGAGCGGCGGGGCGAGGACGTGATCGTGCGCATGGAGAGCCGCGAGTATCGCGTGAGGGGTTTAGAGAAGAACACAAGCCCGACGGTGTTGCGCGTCAATCTCCGCGTGTTGGGCGTGAACGCGCACGGAGACATGGCGTTACATCAGGACATGCTGGAGTTGACCTCAGCGCGGCAGAGGATGGCGTTCAGCAAGCAGGCCGCCGACGAGTTGCATGTTAAAGAGGAGGCGATACGCCGGGAGTTGGGCCGGGTGATGCTGAAGCTGGAGCAGATGCGCGACGAGCAGATAGCGGAGGCTCTACGTCCTAAAGAGGCGGTCGAAGCGATGGCCGAGGAGGAGCGGACGGCGGCGCTGGAGCTTCTACGCGATCCGCGCCTGTTGGAGCGTATCGTGGAGGACTTCGCCAGGTGTGGCGTAGTCGGAGAAGAGACGAACAAACTTGTCGGTTATCTGGGCGTGGTATCGCGTCATCTGGACGCGCCACTTGCGGTGTTGGTTCAATCCTCATCGGCAGCGGGAAAGAGTTCGCTGATGGAGGCCGTGCTTGCGTTCGTGCCGGAGGAGCAGCGAGTTCAATACTCTGCGATGACGGGGCAGTCTCTTTTCTACATGGGAGAAACCAACCTTAAACATAAGGTGCTTGCCATCGTGGAAGAGGAAGGCGCAAGCCGCGCCGCGTATGCGCTGAAGCTGTTGCAGTCGGAGGGGCAACTCACTATCGCATCGACTGATAAAGACCCGGTGAGCGGCAAGCACGTAACGCACGAGTACCACGTCGAAGGCCCGGTGATGATCTTCCTTACGACGACGGCCATCGACATAGACGAGGAGCTTCTGAACCGTTGCCTGGTCCTTACAGTGAACGAAGACCGGGAGCAGACGCAGGCTATCCATTGAATCCAGCGCGAGGCGCAAACTCTGGAGGGAGTGTTGCGCAAGCGGGAGCGCGATAGTCTGTTGCGGTTGCACCGCAACGCGCAGCGGCTCTTGAGGCCGGTCTGTGTTGTGAATCCTTATGCCACATCGCTGACCTTCCACGACGGGCAGACGCGCACACGGCGCGACCACATGAAGTATCTGGCCCTGATGCAGAGCATAGCTCTGTTGCATCAGCATCAGCGGACGCGGAAGACGGCCAGCGTCGGCGGCCAGAGCTTCGAGTACATCGAGGTCACGCTGGAGGATATAGCCATCGCCAACCGACTGACGGCGGAGGTTCTGGGGCGTTCGCTCGATGACTTGCCGCCACAGACGCGGCGGCTTCTTGCGGCGGTAGATGAGATGGTCAAAGCCGCTTGCCAACGGGAGAAGATCAACCGCGACGAATACCGCTTCTCGCGCCGCGACGTGCGCGAGTTTACCAGGTGGGGCGATACGCAGTTGCGCCTGCATCTGGGGCGACTGGAGGAGTTGGAGTATTTACTAGCGCATCACGGCGGACGCGGCCAGAGCTTCGTGTACGAGCTTGTGTACAGCGTGCAGGGCGATGGCCGGGGGCCGGTGATGCCGGGGCTGATCGACGTGGAGAAGTTGGGCGGACGTACATTTACGATGCCCAACCTCGCGGGGGTAAACGGGGAGTTCGCGGGGCAACGGAGCGAGAACGCGGGGTCAAAACGGGGCCAAAACGGGGGGGTAGCGGGGGGATCGCGGGGTCACGAAACGCCAGTATCGGCGCGGGTCGAAGCTCCTTTTCCGGCAAAATCAGCGAAAAACACGTTAAGGGCTGAGGGAGTAGAAAATCGTATCGTAGCTGCACGTCCTAACGGCAGCGGCCAGCGGGAGGCGGCATCATGCGCGTAGTGAAGAAGCGCAAGCCCGACGCCGTGCCGTCTACTCCGCTGGAGGCGATGCTGCACGAGTTCAAGCGGTCGCAGACCGTCGAAAACTACTCTGAGCAGACCATCAGTAACCGCACGTTCCATCTGGCGACGTTCGTCCAGTGGTGTCAGGAGCGCGGCCTTACCGATCCAGCCGAGGTGACGCGGCCCGTGCTCGAACGCTATCAGCGGCACTTGTTCCACTATCGCAAGAAGAACGGCGAACCGATGAGCTTCCGCAGCCAGCACTCGCGCCTGTCTCCCCTGCGCGTGTGGTTCCGATGGATGACGAGGAAGAATTACCTGCTGCATAATCCGGCCTCTGAGTTGGTACTGCCGCGCTTGAATCGGCCACTGCCGAAGAACATCCTGACCGCCTCTGAGGTCGAGCAGGTTATGACGACGTGCGACATCCACGACCCTACCGGCCTTCGAGATAGAGCCATCCTTGAGGTGTTGTATTCGACCGGAATCCGGCGCATGGAGATCATCGCGCTGAAGCTGTACGACCTCGCGCTGGACCGTGGCGTGGTGTATGTCCGCGAGGGTAAGGGCGGGCGGGACCGCTATGTGCCGATCGGAGCGAGGGCGATCCAGTGGCTTCGCAAGTACATCGACGAGGCGCGTCCTCAGCTCGTCAGTGAGCCGGATGACATGACGGTTTTTATCACTTCGTTCGGGGAGCCGTTCAGCCGCAACCACATGAGCCAGAGCGTGAAGGACCGAATCGACGCCGCCAATCTAGGCAGAACGGGAGCCTGCCATCTGTTCCGGCACACGATGGCGACGCTGATGCTGGAGAACGGGGCCGACATCCGGCACATACAGGAGATACTCGGCCATGTGAAGCTGGAGACGACGCAGATTTACACGCACGTCTCGATCCGTGCTCTGCAACAGGTCCATGCGTCCACGCACCCGGCAGAGGCTCACGGCAAGAGCAAGAGCAAAAACGCGGCTTCCATCGCAGAGTTGGAGGAGTTGCTGGCAACGCTCCGAGCCGAAGAGGACAACGACAGCAGCGAGTAACGAAGACGGCAGCTAAGAGAAAAAACATCTCCAACAGGGCCGGAGACTGCCTACAATGGAGCCATGCTCCGAGAGTTCCACAGTGAAGAGGTTTTTCCCTTAGAGCATTTTAGGATATGCTAGATACTAGCTTTGGCAGGATGTCGCGGCGAAGAAGATATGGCGAGAGCCTATAGCGATGATTTGCGCTGTAAATTTCTATTTGCCTACGATGAGGGCGAA
>WQYS01000061.1 GCA_009781125.1 Acidobacteriaceae bacterium
CCGACCTGGTGAACACGAAGGCCATCGCTGAAGGCAAGCCCGAGGTCATCACGGAAAGCGCCAGGAATTATCTCGCCATTGTCAGGGAGTTTCAGCAACGCAAAGAGGCGTTATAGTGTGCTCGAAACCACTGCTTTTTCCACGCAGTATTACCAGAATGACAACTCCAGTAAGGAGATTTCGAAGATGCATTGCAAGTTTTCTTCATCGCCTAAATCCAGGCAATTGAGAATTATAGTCGCGCTTGCATCTCTGCTTGGGATTTTCTCGGGTGCGCAGACTCTGACCGATCCGGCTGCGCTAGTTGACCCCATGATCGGTACAGCAAATACCGGCTTCACATTTCCCGGCGCGGTCATCCCTTTTGGCATGGTAAGTTTCAGCCCCGAACAGCTTCCGCCACTGAAATGGAACATCCCCGGCGGATACCTATACTCCGGAACAACGATACGCGGTTTTTCACTTACCCATATTTCCGGTGCGGGCTGTGCGGGCAGCGGCGATTTTATGTTTATGCCTCTTACGCACGGAGTTACCGACTCGCCTGCTACCGATACCCGCTCTGAAAAGTACGTTAGCGATTTTTCACATGCGCAAGAACATGCCGAGGCGGGTTTCTACAGCGTCGTACTGAGCAATGGCGTAGGCACGAAACTTACGGCTACAACCAGAACAGGATCAGCTAACTTTACTTATCCTGCCGGACACGAGGCGGTACTGCTTATTCGCAGCGCCGACAACGAGGTTGGCAGCACCGATTCGCACGTTACTATTGATCCCGCGAAACAAACCGTGACTGGATCACTTACCAGCGGAGATTTCTGCTGGTCCGGAGGCCCGCCCAGAAACAAGCCGTATTACACCATTTACTTTTCGGCTCACTTCGACCAGCCGTTTAAGAGCCACGGTACCTGGCAAGATGCCGATGTTCGTCCGAACTCGACTGCGGCTGAAGGCGGAACTTCCATGGTCAACCAGCACAGTTCGGCTTACAGCGTACCAGGAAAAGGCTCGGGCGCTTATGTCAGCTTTGACAACGCGAGCGGCATCACCGTCGGAATGCGCATAGGCATCTCGTATGTCAGTGTGGACAATGCAGAGCAAAACCTTCGTGCAGAGAATGGCGATGGAATGTCCTTAGATACTGTTCGAGCGCAAGCTCACGAAGCATGGACAAAAGCACTATCGCTGATCTCCATCAAAGGTGGAACTCGCGAGGATCAGGTCAAGTTTTACACGGCGCTCTATCACTCGCTGTTGCAGATGAACATCGCAAGCGACGTCAATGGGCAGTATCGTGGTCTGGACCTGAATGTACATACCATTAAACCGCAGCAGCACGCGCAGTATGCTAACTTCTCTGGATGGGATGTGTACCGGTCGCAGATGCAGTTGGTAACACTGTTGCTGCCGGATGTCGGCAGCGACATGGCCCAGTCTTTACTTAACCAGGCGGACCAGTACAGCTGCTGGTCGCGTTGGACACATAATTCCGGGGCAACCGAGGTTATGAATGGTGATCCTTCCGCGCCAGCCATCGCTGATGTGTACGCATTTGGAGGGCGCAGCTTCGATGCAGAGGCAGCCTATCAGTCGCTGCTCCGTGCGGCCACGGCTGCAGACGAGAAAGGCGGCTGCTCCCGCCGTGGTATTCAGCAGTTGGAGACGCTACATTACCTTGCTCCTGGCTCAAGGCAAGACACCTCAGTCGCCGACACGCTCGAATACGCCACTGCTGACTTCACTTTGGCTCAGTTGGCGGACTTCCTCGGTCATCGCGAGACACACGATACGTTCCTCTCCCGTGCTCAATACTGGAAGAACCTCTTCAATCCCCATGCGCTTCCTGGCGCGGCGCCAGATGAAGGATACCTGCAATCGCGCAACGCCGATGGTACCTGGCGGAGTAACTTCGATCCTGCGAGCGAGGTTGGTTTTGTAGAAGGAACCGGCGCACAGTATCTGTGGATGGTTCCGTTTAATGAGGCCTCTCTCTTTCGCCTGATAGGTGGTAATCAAGCGGCATGCCGCCGTTTGAACGGTTTCTTCCAGAAATCTGACGGAACCTGGGCGCTCAACGCGAACAAGACCCATCCGCGAATGGATAACGAACCTTCGATTGGAACGCCTTGGCTTTACAACTACTGCGGCGAACCCTTCCGAACGCAGAATACCGTTGCAGTCGTTCGCAATACACTGTGGAATACCCAGCCTAGAGGGATACCTGGAAACGACGATCTCGGTGAGATGTCGAGTTGGTTTGTCTGGTCGGCGCTAGGAATGTATCCAGAGATACCAGGCCGTGCAGAGTTGCTGCTCACCTCACCTCTCTTTGATCAGGCCGTCATCCATCGCAAGCAAGGCGACATCATCATCGACGTAAGCCGCAAGTCGCCTTCGGCTATCTACATTCAACGAATGCTGCGCAACGGTCGCCTGTGGCGCGACTCCTGGCTTCCGCCGAGTTTTCTTGACGGGCCGCAGCGACTTAGCTTCTCACTCGCGGAAAGGCCTGAACCTCAGTGGGGTGTCGATCATGCGACAGCACCGCCTTCCTTCGATCACTGAGTCCAGGACGAATAGGGACAATCTATACTTTATTACCCTCGGACAGATACAGAAACCCGGGGCGGGTCACTCCACCGTAACGCTCTTGGCCAGATTGCGCGGCTGATCCACGTCGCAGCCCCGGCGTATTGCGATGTGATAGGCGAGCAGTTGCAGCGGAACAACCTCAAGGATGGGCAGCAGCAGCTCGGCAGCCTGCGGAATGTAGATCGTGTGCTCGACCAGTTGCCGAATCTCCTCGTCGCCTTCGATGGCGATGGCAATCACCCGCCCGCCGCGCGCCGTGACCTCCTGAATGTTCGAGAGCGTTTTCTCGTACTTGAGTACCGAGGAGGCATCCTGCGGGTCTTTAGTCGCAATCACGACCACCGGCAGCGCCTCATCGATCAGCGCATTGGGCCCGTGTTTCATCTCGCCTGCCGGATAGCCCTCCGCGTGGATGTACGAGATCTCCTTCAGCTTGAGCGCTCCTTCGAGCGCGATCGGATAGTGAATGCCGCGTCCGAGGAAGAGAAAGTCATTGGCCGCGTGAAAGACCCTGGCAAGCTGCTGACACTGGTCGTCGACCGTGCGCAGCGTGTCCTCGGCCTTTCCGGGGACGCGCGAAAGCTCCGTTGCCAGCGCCAGCGACTGCTCCGCCGTGATCGTGCCGCGTACCTGAGCCAGATGCAGAGCCAGCAGAAACAGCGCCGTAAGCTGCCCGGTGAAGGCCTTCGTTGATGCGACGCCGATCTCCGGACCGGCGTTGGTGGTGATCGTTCCCTGAGCCTCGCGCGTGACCGCCGAGCCAACCACGTTGCAGATGGCCAGCGTCTTCGAGCCCTTGCTGATAAGCTCGCGCTGTGCGGCGATGGTGTCGGCGGTCTCGCCCGACTGCGTGATGAGTAGCCCAATGGCCGCCGGGTCGGCGATGGGATCGCGGTAGCGATACTCGCTGGCGTAGTCGACATCGACGGGCAGGCGCGCCAGCCGCTCGATCATGAACTTGCCCGCCAGTCCCGCGTGCCACGAGGTTCCGCAGGCGGCGATGGTGATCTGCGAGGCGCGGCGGAACTCCTCTTCGGTGACGTCGAGATTGTCGAGAAAGACCTTGCCCGTCTCGAACGAGATGCGGCCCAGCATGGTGTCGCGGATGGCGCGCGGCTGCTCGTTGATCTCCTTCAGCATGAAGTGCTTGTAACCGGCCTTCTCGGCCTGGATCGGGTCCCACAAGACGCGCTGCACCTTGAGGCTCAGCGGGCGTCCATCGAAGTCGCTGAGCGTGACGCCGGAGGCCGTCAGCACAGCCAGCTCGCCGTCGGCGAGGAAGTGAATATCGCGCGTGTGATGCAGAATGCCGGGAACGTCGGAGGCCAGAAAGAACTCTCCGTCGCCGAGGCCGAGAATCGCCGGAGGCCCCGAGCGCGCCGCCACCAGCTTGTTCGGCTCGTGCGCCGAGAGAACTCCGATGGCAAAGGCTCCCGTCAGGCGGCGAACCGCCTTGCGTACCGCCTCTTCGAGCAGGATGCCGGGCTCCTTCGCGATCTCGTCTTCGATCAGGTGGGCGATGATCTCCGTATCGGTCTCGGTGACGAAGGCGTGTCCGGCCCACGCCAGCTCGGACTTCAGCGCAAGATAGTTTTCGACGATGCCGTTATGGACAACCACCAGGCTGCCGGTGCAGTCGCGATGAGGATGGGCGTTCTCTTCGGTCGGACGGCCATGCGTGGCCCAGCGGGTGTGTCCAATGCCGAAGGTGCCGGCGATGGGACTGGCGGCAATCACGGCCTCAAGGTTGGCGAGCTTGCCCGGAGCGCGGCGAAGCTCCAGCCCGCCTGAGTTTCCATTGGAACCCCCGACGGCAATGCCAGCCGAGTCGTAGCCGCGATACTCCAGCCGCCGCAGGCCCTCAAGTATCACCGGTACAACGGGTTTCGGCCCTATGTATCCAACAATCCCGCACATAAAAACTCCCTATATCCATATAGTATTTCGGCAAATACGCCCTAAACCTCAGTGTACTTGAGGTTGGACCTTAGAGACGGTTGACAATGAATCCGCAGGAATCAGCCGCTTCGCATAAACGAGCGTCTCCGGAGAGAAAGTTTCGCTGGGCGGGCTTATGCTGGCACCAGACCAGCGCAGCCGCCAGTTGCAGACTATCCGCGGCCCGCAAAGGATACTGCGTTAACAGCTCCTCAGCAACAGACCGCAGGCGATCGCTGGGCAGCACTTCGCGCCAGCCCCGGCTCAACAGGCCCAGCCGACTGAGCGCCGCCTTGTGTCCGGTGTCTTTGAGCTCGCCAGCTCGGCGCAGACGAGCAATGGCAGAGCGAATCTCAACCGGCGTCGCCCACCATACGACAGGAGAGTATTGCCGTGCCAGCGTCCGCGCCCGGCTGCTGGTCTGCTCCTGAACACAAAGCGGAATCAGCGCGCTGGAGTCCCAAAAGGCCGTTGTCCGATCTGCCCGGTTCACCGTGTCTCGTCTCTTTCTTCGAGGACCGCTTCAATCGCGCGGCGTCCTGCGACCCGGGGCATCGGCAGCTTCCACAGCTCGTCCACGTCAAAGGGAGCTTCGGGAAGGCGCATGGCTCCCGCGGCTACCAGGGCCAACTCCTCTTCGCTTGCATCTTCCGACGAGAAGGGTGTCAGCTTGGCGACCGGCAGATTGCGGTCACGGATCACCACCACCTCGCCTGCCTTGGCGAAGGTCAGATAGAAGCTCAACCGGTTCTTCAGCTCGGCCACGTTGACGCTGCGCATAAAGATTCCTCATGGCTATTATAGCCATGAATTCTATTATCTTCTCATTCCTCAAAAGAAAAAACCCTGCCAAAGCAGGGCTTTTCCGGAAACCGCAGATGCAGCGTTACGCCACCGGATCGATGGAGACGAACCGTCCGAGCGCGCCCCGGTCCTGGAAGCGAACCACGCCGTCGATCTTGGCGAACAGGGTGTCGTCCTTGCCGCGGCCAACGTTAATGCCAGCCTTCAGCGGAGTCCCCCGCTGGCGAACAAGGATCGAGCCGCCTGTGACCGTCTGGCCCGCGAACCGCTTCACGCCCAGCCGCTGCGCATTGGAGTCGCGGCCGTTTCTCGATGAACCTAAACCTTTTTTATGTGCCATCTCTCAATTACCTCTTTCGCGCCGTCCGGGGCGCATGAAATCGAATCTTGAACTCTCAGGTCTTAGAGCAGAATCTCGTTGATCTTGACCTGAACGAAGTTCTGGCGGTGCCCCAGCATCTTCTTGTACTGCTTCTTGCGCTTCAGCTTGAAGACCAGGATCTTATCGCCGCGTCCCTCGCCGACGACCGAAGCCGTGACGCGCGCGCCCTTGATGGCGGGCGCGAACTTGCCCTCCTCGGGGCTGACGGCCAGCACGTCGGTGAACTCGACGTTGCCGTCCTGGTGGGCGATGGTTTCAATCTTCAGCGTATCGCCGGGGGCGACCCGGTACTGCTTGCCGCCGGTGCGGATCACTGCGTACATAGCGAAAAACCTCAAAGCACGACGGCACACGAAATGCCATCACGCCTTCTTCCATGAATTGTGCTGCAAGGGGCGCCATCAGGGCAGCCTGACGTTAAGACACACCTGCCACAGCGCCAAACCATACAAGTGTATCGTGTTCTCGCGGGAAGTTCAACAGTAGCGTCTCAGGGGATATACAATTTCCGATCAACGCTATTGACGTTCCACCAGCGCTGTTTCTTTCTGAATACGCTCTTTTCTCTGCCTTCGATGCGCATAGAGGAATGTTCCAGTTAGATATGCAAGGCTTCCAAGGATTGATGAAATGCCTGTAATGCTCTTTCCTTTCCAAATGAGAACGAAACCACCCGCAAGCGTAACCATACATAGAATAAACGCGAACCACGAGCCTCGCGTCTGACTGGCAATGTTGGCGTCAACAACCTTGGCTCTAACTCTATCCGATGGCGGCTTTGCTGCTCAGCCATTGCCATGATACGTTCAGCACCATTTGGAACAACCTGATCGTACTGTGTGAGGACATCTGGAGGCGGCAGCGGTCCTGATGAATACATAAACGATTGGCTATGATGAGCAACTGCGGTCATCTGAGGGATGGTCTGGCTCTGAAGTTGATTACCCCGGCTTCGCTTACTCAATCAATTCACCCGCGATTCGTCTCATCGCCGATCGCGTCGCGGATATCCTGTCCAACAACGATCCA
This sequence comes from Acidobacteriaceae bacterium, assembly GCA_009781125.1. The sequence continues at coordinate 6,749 of WQYS01000061.1, forward strand.
ATCCGAAGCTATTGCCTTGGTATCTGCTTCACGAGACGTCTTACTTTGGTTGTATTCGTCGAAAGCTCCCCAAAGATCAAGGACACGCGCTGCACCCGAAGCGAAAGACGGCTGCGCAAACAAGAAATCAGTTTTCACTTTTTCATTCATAATTCGATGCCTCGGCCAATCTGTTGCATAGATGCGCTCATTCCATTAGACGCTCGCCAGTGCAACATGGCGCAAATGTCTCTTGCAGCCCTAAGCCACGATGAGACTTGTACCTTCGACGATACAACACGTTACCCTTGCCTTACAACCCACAGACGCAGTTCCTGCCATCCTGGGCCGCCTGTCTGTGGCAATAGAGTGATCCTAATGAACGTGCCCTTTGGTTCCCGTAAGGATCGTATCTACGTGTTTCTCCGAGGCCACTGGAATCTTCTCGTGGCCGTCCTCGGGCAGGTTCAGGGCCAGCAGGCGGCGAAACAGCGAGCGCGTCGCGCCGGTCAGGCGGGCATCCTCCGACTCGTGGGGAAAGAGTCTAAGATCGCGTTTCGGCGGCGCGTCCTCGTGACGCGATGGAAAGTGTAAAAGATGAGGCCGTGACCCGGTGCTGACATCATGGCTTACGCGCGCAGCCGCTGAGCCGGGCCGAAGAAGTGACGAGGGGACGAACTTCTGACGAATGCTCATGAGGCCCTCACAACGGCAATTTTCAGCCAGTTTTGTGAGGTAAGATGCGCGCTCGCTCCAGCTAAGTTGTCTCCGCGCGGAAGGCCTCGCGGAGCCGCTCCCAGGTTACGTCGAGCGACTCGGGCAGTACCCGGGTCTCTGCCGTGACGGTCATGAAGTTCGCGTCGCCGACCCAGCGCGGCAGCGCGTGCAGGTGGATGTGTCCGGCGACTCCGGCTCCGGCGGCCTCGCCGAGATTCATCCCCAGATTGATTCCACTGGGCCGGTAGACGCGAGCGAGAACCGACTCCGTTTGCTGCGCCAGCCGCATCATCTCCGCGGCGGCCTCGTCCGACAGCGCGGCCAGGGAACTAAGATGTTGATACGGCGTAATCATCACATGTCCGCATGTATATGGATACGCATTCAGGCAGATAAAGCAGTTTCGGCCCCGATGCACCAGCCGGATTGCCTTCTCCGCTGTCTCGCGCGGCACGCCGTGGGCCATGGCATCGTCCGCGACGGCTATCATGTTGCAGAAGACGCAGTGCCTGTCCGCAAACCCTTGCCATTGGCTGAGTTCGGCGGGCACGCCGGGGCGCGGGGCCGATGATTCCGGCGTTTCGGAGCGGCTGATATAGGCATAACGCCACGGTGTCCAGAGACGGTCCATATATAGGTAGCGGTGGGAACAGCGAATTTCTCTCCAAATTTTAATGCATTCAGGGCGCAAAGCGGTATTGACGTCCAAGGTTCTGCGGTCTATTGTGGTAGCTGTGAGCTGCTGTGTGTGGAATCCAGGGCGGCGGCTCGTTCTCAACTTGAGAAATTCCTGCCAGGTGAAGTTGTGACGGGGGTACAAAAACCGCCAGCGCTCTCTCATCGGAGCAGGACGGTTCCTGTCGGCAGCGCAGCCTAAGCAGGAAATACCTGGATTCCGGAGCACGCTTGCACATGGTAGACAACCAACAATCCCACAACGAGAGCAATCCCCTGACAACAGAACTGGAAGTCCAAACGCCTGAAGCGACAGTCGAAAACGCCGAGCTGTCTAACGAATCCACTGAATCCACTTCAACCGCCGTCAACGAGACCGCGCCAGCACAGCCAGAAAGCGCAGTAGCTGAGGCCGTACCCGTAGCCGCAACAGAAGCAGCATCAGAATCTACGGCCACAGCAACCGCCGCGCAAGACGAACCCGACTACGACGCCGCAGATTTTGCCGCCGCGCTCGCAGACTTTGACCGCGAGCAGGCCGCCGAGAGCGCCGCCGCGCAGAGTCTCACCGCGGAAGAGACCGTCGTCACCGGAACCGTCGTCAAGATCACCGACAAGCACGTCGTCGTCGATATCGGACTGAAGTCCGAAGGCCTGATTCCGCTCGAACAGGCGGTCGACATTAACGGAGCTTGTAAGTTCCAGCCCGGCGATCCGGTCGAAGTTGTGGTTGAACGCGAGGAGCAGGAAGGTGGCTATCTGGTCAGCCACGAAAAGGCGCTTCGCCATAAGGTTTGGGACAAGCTGGAGGCAGCGGCTAACGACAAGGTGCCGGTCAAGGGCATGGTCGTCAGCCGTGTCAAGGGCGGCCTCACCGTCGATATCGGCATCAAGGCGTTTCTTCCCGGTTCGCAGGTCGAGGTTCGCCCCGTGCGCAATCTCGACGGCTACATCGGCACCGAGATCGAGGTCCGGGTCATCAAGCTGAACAAGAAGCGCGGAAACGTGGTCATCAGCCGCAAGGAGCTTCTGGAAGAGGATCTGAACGCAAAGAAGGCCGTGACGCTGGAGCACCTGGAGGAGGGCCACATCCTCACCGGAGTGGTCAAGAACCTGACCGACTACGGCGCTTTTGTCGATCTGGGCGGCCTCGACGGCCTGCTCCACATCACCGACATGAGCTGGGGACGGCTGACGCATCCGCGCGACCTGGTCAACGTCGGCGACGAGATTCAGGTGAAGGTGCTGAAGTTCGACAAGGACAAGCAGCGCGTCTCGCTGGGCTTCAAGCAGCTCACGCCGGACCCGTGGCTCGACGCCACCGAGCGCTATCCGATCGGCGCGCACGTTCGTGGCCGCGTGCTTTCGGTGACCGACTACGGCGCCTTCGTCGAGCTGGAGCAGGGCATCGAGGGCCTGGTTCACGTCTCGGAGATGACCTGGTCCAAGCGCATGAAGCATCCCTCCAAGATGGTCAAGCCCGGCGACGAGGTCGAGACCATCATCCTGAACGTCAACCCCAACGACCGCCGCATCTCGCTGGGCATGAAGCAGCTTCAGGACAACCCCTGGGAGATGCTTGAGAACAAGTACCCCACCGGAACCATGGTCGAGGGCCGCGTCCGCAACCTGACCGACTTCGGAGCCTTCATCGAGATCGAGGACGGCATCGACGGCCTGGTGCACGTCTCCAACCTGAGCTGGACCAAGCGCGTCAAGCATCCGTCCGAGGTGCTCAAGAAGGGCGAGAAGGTCAAGGCCGTCGTTCTCGGCGTCGAACCGGAAAACCGCCGCCTGTCGCTGGGCATCAAGCAGCTGCAGCCGGATGTGTGGGACACCTTTTTCGCGACGCACCGCGTAGGCGACATCGTTCACGGCAAGGTCCTGCGCACGGCGCAGTTCGGGTCGTTCGTCGAGATCGCCGAGGGCATCGAGGGCCTGTGCCACGTCTCCGAGGCGGTCGATGAGAACCATCAGCCGGTCAAGCTGGACGCCGACTCCGAGCACGACTTCAAGATCGTCAAGATGAATCAGGAAGAGAAGAAGGTCGGCCTGAGCATCCGCGCCGTAGGCGAAGAGGCCAGCCGCGCCGAGGTCGAGAGCTACAAGGAGCGAGGCGGCGACCACAAGAAGGGCGACCACAAGGGTGGCGACCACAAGAGCTCGTCGTCATCGTCGAGCAGCACCACGCTGGGCGACCTCATCAACTGGAAGCGTTCGGAGTCAGGACGCGAGTAAAGTTTTCCGAG
>WQYS01000062.1 GCA_009781125.1 Acidobacteriaceae bacterium
ACAAAACGAAAGAGCAAAGGATTAGCCTGAGATAGAATCCACGGAGAAAGACGAAGAAGCTGATAGTTACCGGTGAGCGTGCGGACCTTGCGGGAAAATTCTTTTCCTTTCTCTTGGAATAATTGGTCGCGGGCGATGGCCGCCGACTGAAAGATGACTCGTTTTCCTGCGCGAGCTACGTTCATGGGCACATATACATCGTCAAGAATGGTCCCTCGTGGAATCTCCTGGTAGAGACTGCGGCGAATCGCATAGATGGCTCCCGTGACTCCGACGACAGAGCCGGTGGCGGATTCGAGCTTGCGGATAACCTTCTCAATCTTCCAGTAAATGCCGAGGGCGTCTTCCGAGGGCGCACCATCGGCGGCGCTGAGCAGAAGCTCTCCGCTTACGGCTCCAATCTGCGGATCGGCGAAGCACGAGACTAATTCTGCAATGGCGTTCCGCTCCACACTTTGCCGCGCATCCAGAAAGACGAGAATCTCTCCTGTGGTCTGCGTGACTGCTGCGTTGAGCGCAGTGGCTTTGCCGCTGGGCGTATCGAGAATGACGGGAACAATTTCATCGCGATGCTCGAGCAGAATCTCCGCCGTCCGGTCGGTCGATCCGTCTGAGGCGATGATGATCTGCAAAAAAATCTTCGGATAGTCGAGACAGAGCAGATTCTGTATCTTCCTCGGCAGATTGTCCTCTTCATTGCGCGCGGCGATGATGATGGAGACCGGAAGATAGATAGACTGGCTGCGAACAGGCCGCTGCTTCAGGCAGACGTAGAGCCGAAGCCAGAGAACATATCCGAAGTAGGCATAAGCGGCCAGAAAAAGTGATAGCCAGAAAAGAAATGTCATATTTCTAAAGTTTCACTAAAATCTAAGAAGCTAGTAGGTCTGTTGCACAGTTTTAAATACAGTAGATAACAGGTTATGGAAACGCAGATTCCGGAGAAGATGCTCCCGCCTGCGCACTAAGCTAAGAATATATTATCTGGAGCTATCCTTTGCAGCTTCGCATAAGACATATAGCGCGGAACGTAATGTCGAACTGGCTTGCGACCGCCGCTAACATGGCAGTCGGCTTCTTTCTGGCTCCGTTCATCGTACATCGTTTAGGAAACATCGCTTACGGTGTATGGATTCTGGCCATGTCCTCGGTCGGCTATCTTGGCCTGCTCGACCTGGGGATGCGCAGCTCTGTGCTCCGGTTCGTTTCCAAAGGCAGGACGCAAAACGATCATGGCGCCGCCTCGGACGCCGTTTCGGCTGCCTTATGGCTGCGCGGACAGATCGGCGTGGCCGTTCTGCTAATTAGCGCCGGACTGGCAGCGGTCTTTCCGTACGTGTTTCATATCCCACCAGAGCTTGCCCGCGACGCCCGCATCGCCGTGATGCTGATTGGCTTCAAGATGTCGCTGTATATGACCGTCGGCGTCTTTGGCGGCGTGCTCTCGGGGCTGAACCGCTACGACCTGCTGACGGCACAGACACTGACGGAGCTGGCGATTCGCGCGACCGGCGTGGTCGTGGTGCTGCGCAGCGGACACGGAATCATCGCCATAGCGATCTGCGAGTGCGCGGCATCGATCGCCGGTAATCTGCTGCTGCTCGCGATGACGCGGCGCGTGTATCCCGAGCTGCGCGTCCGCTTGCTGGCAAAGCCGGATATGCAGGTTCTGCGGCAGCTCTGGTCTTACAGCGTCTATGCCTTTCTGGTTTCGGTGGCGGTGCAACTGGTCTACCAGACGGATAACCTTGTCGTCGGCGCGTTCGTTTCGACGGCAGCCGTGACCTTCTACTCGATAGGCAACTCGCTTTGCCGCTACACCGATCAGGTTGTCGGCGCCATGACCCTGACGTTCGTTCCTGCTGCGAGCACGTTTGAAGCCTCCGGCGACACCGCGAAGCTGCTGGGGCTATACCGCCACGGCACGCGCGCGATGATGGCCGTCTCGCTGCCGATTCTGGTCACGCTGATGACGCGCGGCAGAACCTTCATCGGCCTTTGGATGGGGCCGCAATTCATGCATGTCTCGGGCACCGTGCTGATGATTCTGGCAGCGGCTCAGTTCTTCTCGCTGACCAACCTTACGGGCGGCGCGATCGCCTTCGGAGTCGAGAAACACAGGATGCTGGCGCAGTGGTCCATCGTCGAGGGAGTCACCAATCTCACGCTGAGCATCCTTCTGGCGATGCGCTTCGGGATCTTCGGCGTGGCCATCGGAACCATGATTCCGAGCCTGTTTATCCACCTGTACGTGTGGCCGTTCGTATTTACGAAGCGCCTCAATCTGGGCGGGCCACGGGCAGTATGGGCGGTGTGGGGTCCCATGTTTATGGCAGCGATTCCGTTTACCCTGGCGTCGTATGCGGTCAACAGGTTTTATCCGCCGCGGAACCTGCTCGCGTTTCTGGCGCAGACATTCGCCCTGCTGCCGGTGTTTTTCCTGCCGGTTGCCATCGTCTTCAGAGATTATCTGCAGGAACAGATGATGCCTCATGTACGAGCGCGATTTCCGGCGTTGATAAAGTGAGCAGGATCAGACTGGCGTAGGAATCAGCAGGCGGCTAAAGACCTCGTTCGAGGCCATCCGCCCGCGAGCGGTGAGCCGTAGAACTTCGTTATGCAGCGCCAACAATCCCGCCTCGCAGGTCTCCAGCGCTGCGGGCAGGATGGCCTCGACTCTGGATACGCCAAACCTCGTCCGCAGCGTATTCAGCGAGACGCCATCGGTGAGCCGCAGTCCCAGAAAGAGCGACTCCTCAAAGGCCTCGTTCTCACCAAGAACTTCAGGCGCGCGAGCGGGCTCTGCTGCCAGATAGATGTCCAGTTCGCCGGTATTGGCAAAGCGTACGAATCCGCCTTCGACTGGCAGCATGGAATGCGCATCGAGTCCAAAGCCGAGGTAGGGTTCCCGATGCCAATACTTCAGATTGTGTCGCGAACGATGCCCTTCTCGCGCGAAGTTCGATATCTCATACTGCTCGATTCCAGCGGCATCGAGCCTCTCGCAGGCTGACTGATACCACGCGGCCACCGTATCTTCATCGGGAACCTCGGAGGCATGCAAGCCGCCGCCATGCGCGAGCACCTCTCTGCCCAGTCTGGAGTCCTCGTCCACCTCCAGCGCGTACATGCTCACGTGAGGAGCGCCGCAGCGGGCAGCCTGCTCGACCGATTCGAGCCAGCTCTCTTCTGTCTGGCAGGGGAGTCCGATAATGAGGTCGATGTTAATCTCACCGATTCCGGCGGCCTCGAAGCGGCGAAGCTCCTGCTCGCAGAGGGCGCGTGTGTGTTTGCGACCTACGAGCGCAGCCTCACGATCCACAAACGACTGCACGCCCAGGCTGATGCGATTGACTCCCTGCCGTAGCATCTCCTCGAATGTCTCGTCGGCAAGCTGGCCGGGAGCGCATTCAATGGTAATCTCGGCGCCGCCGGCGATGTCGAACTCGTCGCGCAGAGCGCGGAAGATTTGCGCGATCTGCGCTGGTGGGAGCAGGCTGGGAGTACCGCCGCCGAAGTAAACCGAATCCACAGCGCACGCGAGCGTCGCTCCCCACGGTTCGACTCTGCTTCTTACACTGCGCATCTCGGCGTCGAGGCGATCAACGTATCCGGGAAGCCGTCCGGAGCCGAACGCTCCCGAGGCAAAGTTGCAGTAGGCGCACTTGGCCCGGCAGAACGGAATCGAAAGGTAGACCCCCAGAGGGCGCATCGCGGAACTGCCTCGCTACTATTCTTCCACCTGTTGCTACTTCTCCTTGTCATTCCGCAGCGAAGCGGAGGAATGACACGGGAAAAAGAGGAAGGCCAAGGGAGTTGCAACTGGTCACGACCTCGGCATTCAGGTTCACTTTGTTGCCCGGCTTAGCACAGCGCCACGGCCTGGACGGGCTATGCCGCTCTTCTTCAGGAGCAGATTCAGCGTTCCGCCCTGAACGAGGATCGAGAAGACGACAACCGTATAAGTTGCTGCGACCATCCAGTCGCGGCCCAGGTTTACCGGCACGCTGAGCGCCAGAGCAATGGCAAGACCTCCGCGCAGGCCTCCCCAGGAGAGCACGAACCACGAGCTGCGGTGATGCGGCTGCACCAGCCGGATGATCCTGAGCGTGGCCACCGTAGCTATAAACCGCGAGGCGTTCACCAGAACGACCGCCATTCCTCCCACGGCGAATGCGGTCCTGCTGAAGCTCACGATCAGGACTTCGAATCCCATCAGCACGAAGAGCACCGAGTTCTGAATTTTGTCGATGGCCGCCCAGAAGCGCCGTATCTCCACGTGTGAGATATCTTCGCTATGACGGTTGTTCAGCCAGCGCAGAGTCAGTCCCGCGGCCACTGCTTCAAGCGGCGCGGAGAGATGCAGCGCATCGGCAACCGCATATCCGCCAAGCGCCAGCGACAACGTGAGCAGAATCTCGATGTTGTAGGCGTTGACCATGCGCATCATGCGCGAGACCGGAATGGCAAACACGACGCCGAGCAGCAAGGCGCCTCCGCAGTCGAGCACGAACCTCCAGCCGACATGCACCAGCGACGGCAGGCGTCCGCTCTCGGCGACACCGAGGATGGTCAGAAACAGCACGGCTCCGATGCCGTCGTTGAAGAGACTCTCGCCGGCAAGCTGCGCCTGCAGGTAGCGCGGAGCGGCTGCGCGGCGCAGCATTCCCAGCACGGCGATGGGGTCGGTGGGCGAGATCAGCGCTCCAAACAGCGCAGCCTCCAGCACCGGCGGGTGGAACCCGACCAGCGGAGCGGCAAAGTAGATGGCCGCGCTGGTGATGGCCGCCGACAGGGCCGTGCCCAATCCGGCCAGCATGGTGATGGCGAACTTCTCGCCGGCAAGCTGCTCCAGGTCGAGCAGGAAGGCTCCGGCGAAGAGCAGCAGCGAGAGCATTCCGTGCAGGATGAAGTTTTCGTAATTAATGCTGAGAACGGAGTGAATGGCCCATGCATGGATTCCAGGCATGACATGGCTTGCAATGGCCAGCACTGCCGAGAGCAGCAGCGCCAGCAGCATCGTGCCCATAGTTGACGGAATCTTCAGCCAGCGCGAACTGATCAGTCCGAAGACCGCCGCCAGGCTCACCACGATAGCGATCAGGGGAAGCATAAATTGATTCTATTTGGTTGCCCCCCAGGGATTCGAACCCCGATTGATCGGTTCAGAGCCGACTGTCCTACCATTGAACGAGGGGGCAACAATCTTGATTGTGCGGGGAGAAAGATCACCCGCAAGCTAACTCAGTGTACGGATTGACGCGGCTCAGGTCAAACCCCGAGTCAGCTTTCCCACCACCACAGCTCGCTTTGCACCCGTTGCGCTGGGGATGTTGCCAGCGCGTCCGTGCCATGTCAGCCACGCGAGAAGTGCAAAGGCAACGGCCTCTTTGGCCTCGGCGGGAAGGCCGAACTCCTCCATCAACTTCACCTTCGCGCCCAGCGGCTCCAGACCTTCACGCAGCATTCGCATCAGTGTGGAGTTCTTCGCTCCGCCCCCGGCGACTATATAGTCCGTCGGGACTCCCCGCTTCAGCCGCTTCACTGCAAACCTGCTGTATGCCTCCACAATCGACCGCGCTGTCAGAGCCGTCGCCGTGGCGATGACATCAGCATCCCCCGCTTTCGCCTTGCGGCACTGCGCAAGGAAGCGCGTTGTGAACCGCTCGCCAAACTCCTCGCGCCCGCAGCTCTTCGGCGGAGCGGTGGCAAAGTACGGCTCGCGCAGAATTCTTTCTACGACAGCATCAAGTACATGGCCTCGGCGAGCTACAGCTCCGTCACGATCGTAACTGCGTCCAAACAGATGCATCATGCACACATCGATCACCATGTTCGCCGGGCCGGTATCGAAGGCGATGACTGAATCCTCGGAAGCTCCGGCAGCGAGCACGGTCAGGTTCCCGATGCCACCAAGGTTCTGCAGCACTCGATTCACCTTCGCCGAACGGAACATTACAAAATCCAGCATCGGCACCAGCGGCGCGCCTTCACCGCCTGCGGCCATGTCCGCCGGACGGAAGTCGCTCACTACCGGCGCGCGCAACCGCTCGGCGATCACGCTGGCCTCGCCGATCTGCCAGGTACAGCACACGTCCGCGCCCAGGTACCGCGAAGCCGCCGCCTGGTGATAGATCGTCTGCCCGTGGCATCCAATCAAATCAACCTTCGCGCCGAACTGCTTTACTGTAGCTTCCACCGCATCGGCGTAGACCTCGCCCAGCCGCCAGTTGAGCCGGGATAAATCCGCGACAGACATCGCCTTCGCATCCATCGCGTCCAGCACGGCCTTGCGCAGCGCCTTCGGGTAGGGGAATCCCGCGTGTCCGATCAGCTTCACGCGCAGGGAACCATTGGAACCGTCCCGCGACGCGATGATGCGGCAGAGCGCTACGTCCACGCCATCCGCCGAGGTACCGCTCATCACTCCGGCCACGAGTACAGTTTTACTCATGGAAGCATTCTAAGGACTATTGCAGGAGGAAACGAAATCGCTTCAGTTCCTACTTGACACTGAAACAGCAGGGAGTGAGGATAAAATTAGGTTTTCAAGTCAGGCTTTTAGGCGGCTCTCGCCGCATTCAGGCCTCCGGTCATGCCATTCGCAGTGGTCACGACCGGAGTGGGGTGGGGGCGTAGATCTATTACGACCCCCGCCTTGCTTCCCATTCTACGCGCCCAACCTTGCCTGAAAGGGCTTCAGTATCCATTCAATCCATGAGCATGAGCCTTGCACTGGCTCTTTTGACTGCCGCTGTGTGTATGCCAGTCTTTGCGCTCAGGACCAGAACGGAAGCTGAACACAAAAGGAGAAGATTTACATGAAGAGCCTTATTTTGACCCTGGTTGTTGTACTATTAGCCACTCTGACCGCCGGAGCACAGGAGAACAAAAAGTCCGATGTGCCTAACAATGAAATAGCATTCACCTACCTCCCGATGTATGGCACCGTTGATAAGCTGTGGTACCAAAGCATAGGGCTGGAATGGGCATATGGTGTATCTCACGGTTTAGGGTTTGTCGCGAATTACTCCTACGCACGTAAAAGCTTTTCAGCCAACGGCATCAACGTTCCAGCCTATAGCATCGAAGGTAATATATACACCTTCGGTGGGCGCTATACCTACAGGACGAACAAGACTGCCGCCTTCGGCGAGGTGCTGTTCGGTGGGTTTCGTTCGGGCGAGGTCGGTCATGCCCAGTCGGTTACCAACAAATTAGCCATCCAACTTGGCGGTGGATTTGATTATTCGCTCTCGCGTAACTTTGCGTTGCGCATGCCGCAAGTGGAATACACGGCGGTGAGTTCCTCAAACAGTCAGACGGACAACCTTATACAAATCGGCGGCGGTGTCGTCTGGAGTTTCTAACGGGAACGATGTAACTTCGTTTCCGCTCCGCTCATGCCGCAGGTCGCCGCGGCGACTCGCGGCATGGGGGGGGTTTGGACTGCTTCGGCTCCTATAAGCGCTAAAAGAAAGCGGCATCTGGTTGCAAGTCTTGCTTCTAGGTAGGCCAAGCCTGGTAGGTCAGGCCTTTAGGCCTGACGGAGCTTGGCTTCTCAGCACGCGCAACGAATTGGGCCTTTAGGCCCTGGGGTATGCTCTCCTGCAAGTGTGAAAGAAGGCATACCCCAGGGGTTAAAACCCCTTTCTGTGGCACACGGTGAGAATGTCAAGCCTGAAGGCTTGACGTACCTAGAAGCAAAAACTCTCTATCTTTTACCTACTGTTTCAGTTCCTTTTGCAGCTCGGCCAGCAGATTCAGCGCCTCGCGCGGTGTCAGGCCGTCTACGTCCATCTCGGCGATGCGATCGACGATCCGCTGCGAGAGCGGCGTGAACATCGTCATTTGCAACGAAGGCGCGTATTCGGCGGCGGCCTCGCGCACCTGCTGGGTTTCGGCTCGCTCGTGCAGCTTGAGCACCTCGCGCGCCCGCGCGATGACTGCGTTGGGCAACCCGGCCAGACGCGCCACCTCGATGCCGTAGCTCTTGCTCGCCGGGCCCGCTTCGACCGTGTGCAGAAAGACGATGCCGCTGGCCGACTCCTTCACAGTGACGCGCAGATTCTTTAGCCGCTCCAGGCGGTCTGCCAGCAGCGTCAGCTCGTGATAGTGCGTGGCGAACAGCGTGCGTGCGCCGATGCGGTCGTGCAGATGTTCGACCGTGGCCCATGCCAGCGAGAGTCCATCGTAGGTCGCCGTGCCTCGTCCCATCTCGTCGAGCAGGACCAGTGACCGCGAGGTGGCTGTGTTCAGAATCGCCGCCGTCTCTGTCATCTCCACCATGAAGGTGGAGCGGCCTCGCGCCACGTTATCGCTGGCTCCGATCCGGGTGTAGATGCGGTCCACCAGCCCCAGCCGCATGCGCTCGGCGGGAACGAAACATCCCGACTGCGCCATCACTACCAGCAGCGCTGCCTGGCGAAGGTACGTGCTCTTGCCGCCCATGTTCGGCCCGGTGATCAGCAGCACAGACGGCCCGGAGTCGGCGTCCATATACACCGAATTAGGCACGAAACGGGCAGCGCCGGACTCTTCCAGACGGCGTTCCACCACCGGATGCCGCGCGGTTACAAACTCAAGGCGGCCACTCGTGTCCACTTCGGGGCGCGTCCATCCGTGCAGCGCCGCCTGATGCGCAAAGCACGCCAGCAGATCGATCTCGGCCACGCGCCGCGCGGTCTCGCGCATACGCCCGGCGGCCAGCAGCAACTGCCGCCGCAGTTCGGCGAACAAGCGGCGTTCGATCTCGCTGCTGCGCTCCTGCGCGGTGAGGATCTTGGTTTCGTACTCCTTCAGCTCGGGCGTTGTGAAGCGCTCGGCGTTGACCAGCGTCTGCTTGCGCTCGTAATCAGCGGGCACGGCTCGCGCGTTGGCCTTGGTCACCTCGATGTAGTAGCCGAAGACGTTGTTAAAACGCACCTTCAGCGACGCGATACCGGTGCGGCTGCGCTCGCGCTCTTCGATGGCCGCCAGCGCCTGTTTTCCGCTATGGCCCAGCTCGCGCAGCTCGTCGAGTTCTGCATCGACACCGGCGCGAATCACGCCGCCATCGGCAAGCGTTGCCGGAGGATCATCGACGATGGCGCACGAGATCATCTCGTGCAGGTCTTCCATGGCGTCGAAGCCCGCGCTGAGTTGCTGCCACCGCTCCGACGCGAAGGCGCGCGCTGCCTCGCGCAGTCCGGGCAGATATGCCAGAGTTGCTCCCAGCGCCACCACCTCGCGCGGCCCGGCGGCATCGAGTGAGACGCGCCCCAGAAGCCGCTCCAGATCGAGCACGCCGCGCATACTGCCGCGAACATCCTCACGCCTGCGCAGGTCGCTGACGGCTTCAGCTACGGCGTCCAGCCTGGTGTTGATCTCCGCCAGATTACTGGAAGGCCGCAGCAGCGTGGAGCGCAACATCCGCTTGCCCATCGGAGTCGAGCAGGCATCGAGCGTGTAGAACAGCGTCGTCTGCGCGCTCTCGCCGCTGAAGAGCGGCTCCACCAGCTCCAGATTGCGCACGCTGACCGTGTCCAGCTCCAGCGAGCTTGAGCGCTCATAGTAGCGCAATACATCCAGATGTTCGAGTCCGCCCTGCCTGGTCGTTTGCAGATAATGCACCAGCGCGCCCGCCGCAACCGCCGCCGCGTCGTGGCCGCCCAGTCCCATGCCGTCGAGTGAGTGCACCTTGAAGTGGTTGCGCAGCAAGGGTAGAGAATAATCTGCCGTGAACACCCACTCGTCTACCGCTGTTTTCGTACGGATAGCGTCGAGCGCGGCGTAGGTTTCCTCGTCCTGAGTGTTCTGATTGTCATGCGTCTTCGCGGTTTTGTCTGTGAGTTCCGGCTGAACCGCTCCGGGTTTGCTGCCCAGAAGCCCCTGTCCATATAGCAGCTCAACGGGACGAACCCTGCCCAGCTCATCGACCGCGAACGGCCACGCGTCCGGGCCATGAAACTCGGTGGCGCGAAACTCGCCGGTAGAAAGGTCTACCAGCGCCAGCCCGCAGACGGCATCCTTACCTGTGCCGGTTGTCACCACGGCGGCCAGATAGTTGCTCTGCTCCTCGCCGAGCGTAGGATCGACCGCTGTTCCCGGCGTCAGAATGCGCGTCACCTCGCGCCGGACTACGGTCTTGGCGAGTTTCGGGTCCTCCATCTGTTCGCAGATGGCGACCCTGTAGCCCTTGCGCAGAAGCCGCTGCAGGTACGTCTCGACAGCATGATACGGAAC
>WQYS01000063.1 GCA_009781125.1 Acidobacteriaceae bacterium
ATGAGCCTGCTCGGAAGCTGGCTGAAAAAATAGCCAACTTTATGAGATTTCATACCGACACCTTCGATGAGAAGGGCCGTTTCCGCTTCTCCGCCGGCGAGAAGGTTCTGGGGGAGCATTGCGTCAAGTACTCCCGCGCCAACGGCGGCAATCCGACTATCGAGGAGATTCAAGCTCTGAGACAAGGCGGACATTTTCATTCCCATGGGATCGTCGTGATCGGTTTGCTGGAGTATGCCACCGCTGTCAACGACAGAGAACTGCTGGAGTGGTGCAAGTCCAGTTATGAATGGATGAAAGCGCAAGGCAGTTCTTTGACGGGATTCTTTCCGGAGATCGTCGCTCCGCAGTATCCTAGCTGTGAAGGCTGCGCCGTGGCTGATATGGTTGGCCTGGCCGCCAAACTGACACTAGCCGGTGCAGGCGACTATTGGGATGATCTCGATCGTTGGGTGCGCAATCAGTTCGCCGAGATGCAGCTGACGGACGGGCAATGGATTCCAGCGCTGGCCGATACGATGCCGAAGAAGGCCGTGGCATCCAACGAGACCGCCGATGGAGTGTCAACTAGGAATTTGGGCGGGTTCGCTGGATGGGCGTCCGGCAACGAATGGACGTTGGGCGGCGGAATCATGCACTGCTGCACGGGAAGCTCCACGAGATCGCTTTACTACGCCTGGGAAAACATCCTGCACACCAGCGACGATGAGCTGCGGGTAAATCTGCTGCTCAATCGAGCCTCTGCCGGAGCGGATGTGTATAGCTTTATCCCCTACGAAGGCCGGGTCAGCGTCAAGATCAAGCAACCTTTCAGCAAGGTTCTGCTTCGCGTGCCGGAATGGGTAGAGAGTGGTTCAACCGCAGTAATAGGCAAGGTAAACGCAAACCCGCGCCAGACAGGATGGGAAGGACGCTATGTCAACTTCGGGGCAGCGAAGCCGGGAGATACGATAGATCTATCATTCCCCATCGCTACGCGAACGGTCACAGAGACTGTGGGCACGGTTCGCCTCACCATGGAAGTCAGAGGGAACACCGTGATCTCAGTGGATCCTCGAGGAAAAATCGGTCCGCTATACGAGCGAGCACGCTACAAAGCGACTGAAGTACCCTGGAGGACAGTGCAGCGCTACGTGCCTAACGAGGAAATCAGTTGGTAAGCCAACGGAGAGGATTCAAGGATGGCAGTAGAAAGAATGCTTAACCGGCGTGCCTTTTTGGCACACAGCGTTGCAGCTGGAGCAGCTTTGGGGATCGGCAAGGCCGTTCCTGCAGAACCGGACTCACAAGTAAGTACGAGTGCTGCGAGGCCGAATGTCATCGTGTTTCACGCCGATCAGTTTCGGGCCGACTTTGTTGGAGCCAATGGTCAGAACTACACAACCAGAACGCCCAATCTTGACGCAATGGCCGTGCGTGGCACGAACTTCAGTGGAGCCGTCACCAATCAGCCGCTGTGTTCGCCTTCGCGAGCCGTCCTGATGACAGGTCGCTATGCCACTGAGACCGGAAGGTGGCGTAACTCGCAAACTACGGACTGGTCGCTGCCAACCCTGGCGGGCGAGTTTCGCAAGGCCGGGTACTCGGCAAACTATATTGGCAAGTGGCATCTGGCTCCCGGGAGCGTGCGGGGATATGTGGAGCCGGAACAACGTGGCGGATTCCTTGATTTATGGGAAGCATCAAACGAACTCGAGATAACAACGCTTCCTTACGCGGGCACGATCTGGGACGGCAGCGGCAAGGAAATCACCTTCAGGGACCAGTACCGCGTGGACTTCCTCACGGATCGTGCGGAGAGGTTCCTTCGCCAGAAGCACGACCGGCCGTTCCTTCTCTTCATCTCGCAGCTTGAGCCACACTTTCAAAACTACGTGCCTCCGAGCCTCGTGCCGGAGTGGCAAGCAGCAGCGGAGCAGAGGCACGACTCGCGTCCTTTGCCACGGTATGTCGGACCAGAGGGATCGGAGCTGCGGTTTCAGGACCCGTGCGTGCCGGGCGATCTGCGTTCTTTGCCGGGTGCCTGGCAGTCTCAGCTTCCGGACTACTACGGGGACGTGGAAGCTATCGACAATTCTGTGGGCCGTATTCTGAAGATACTCGACGAAGAGAAGCTGACGGACAACACTATCGTCGTCTTCACGAGCGATCATGGGTGCCACTTTGAGACTCGCAACGAAGAGGCCAAACGCAGCCCGCACAACGCCTCCATACGAATTCCGCTGATCGTACAGGGGCCTGGCTTCAATCATGCTCTGAATCTGCCGGAGATTATAGGCAACATCCATGTGATGCCGACGCTTCTTGATGCTGCAGGCATCGCGATTCCTTCATCGGTCAAAGGCCACAGCTTCCTGTCTCTGATCTCGCAACCGGAGGCACGGAAGGCGTGGCCCAACAAGGAACTGGTGCAAATCAGCGAATCAATGACAGGCCGCGCCCTGCGAACGAAGGACTGGACGTACTGCGTGATCGATGCGCAGGGGCGGCCAGACGACGAGTTCTCCGATAAATATGTCGAATACCAAATGTACAGTCAGGCTTCAGACCCGTCCGAACAAGTGAATCTCGCGGGGCGAAAGGAGTATCGAGCCATCGCGGAGAAACTGCGGGAAGAGTTGAAGGCGATGATGACTGCGGCAGGAGAACCCCCGGCAGAGATTGAGCCGGTGAAGCATTATCCGTAAAACGGATCGTTATCGGCTTTCAAACGTGTACGTCCCGGACTCTATCCGCTCTCCGCAGCCTGCTCTTCCGGGCAAACTGGCGCGACGTGATTATGAGTACAAGCGTTGCGGCACAGCCAACGTCTTTTGTGGAGTAGAGCCGAAAGCTGGACGGCATTTCCTCAAGGCCACCCCTACGCGTTCGGCGGCGGAGTTCGCCGATTACCTGATGGAGATACTGGCCCGCTATCGTGAAGCCCGGACGATCCACCTGGTGATGGACAACCTGAACACGCATGGAGCCAAGGCGTTGAAGGACCGCTACGGGGAGAGACTGGGCGGCTTGTTGTGGAAGTGCTTCACAGTTCACTACACGCCCAAACACGGCAGTTGGCTCAATCAGGCGGAGATTGAAGTCAGCCTGCTCAGCCGTCAATGTCTGGCTCGGCGCAGGATACCCAGCCTAAAGACTCTCGCAAAGCAGGTCGATGCTCACAGCCGCCGTCTCAACCACGACCAAATCACCATCGACTGGAAATTCACCCGAAAACAAGCTCGACAAAAACTCCATTACTCATCTACGCTGACATAGTACTAGTTTACATCTGAAACATATCGTGAAATTAGTTTTCAGATAAGATCAAATGCAGCTAAAATAGTGAATTAGTTACTTGGTCGAACAGATCAATCAGTTGAGATGTGAGGAGATGGCCGGAATGGTTAATAAAATAGAACGCTTGTTCCAAGATGGCCCCGAAGAATATTCATGCGACTGGATTAAAGCAGAAAATGAGAGATTTCGTAGGCGGGAATGGGAAGCTAAATACAATCCAGACTATGCGGCGGCGGAGGATAAAGATACTTCTCCATCGGACCTGGCAAAGCTGTCTAAAAGCCAATCTCCAGCAGTGCGAGAAAATGTCGCTTCTAATATTTCTACTTCGGAGGAACTGCTGGATGAGTTAGCTAATGATGGCGATAAATGGGTTCGCTGTTGTGTGGCTAAAAACCCTTCTACATCACCGGAAACACTAGATAGACTTGGTAACGATGATGTAGGAGAGGTTCGTTACCAAGTTGCAGGCAATTCCGATACTTTAGAGGACACATACCAAAGGCTTATTGAGGACGAAGCCTCGGATATTTGCTTAAATGTAGGCAGGAATCCTGATGCTCCAGATAGGATTCGTATTCAGATTTATGCTTGTACAGGTTGGCCTCCTGGTGATTTAGACGATATTTCCTTTGATCCAGAAATAATCGATGAGCTATGGAATGATGCTGATGCAAGAGTGCGTCGCGGCGTAGCTAATTACCCCCGAACCAAGACTGAAATACTCGACAATCTCGCAAGCGATACTGATGATGAGGTGCGGTTCTATGTGGCCAGTAACAGCCAAACATCTCTTAGCACAGTAACAGGTCTTTGCTCAGACAGTTCACCTAAAGTTCAAAGAGTTGCGATGGACGAGAGAGGCCGTCGGTTATCAGAAAATCTTTATAAGATAAGTCATCCCCAGTCTTCTGAAGATTAAGTAATCATCGATCTCTGTAACTTCCTATAACAACAGGCGACTCCTGGACACCAGGCCACAGTCCGATATCCAGGGAGCCTACCATAGAGGTAGGATGAGCCAGCATAAAGTCGCACACATCGACATGGATACTTTCTATGCGTCGGTCGAGCAGCGTGACAATCCGGATCCTATGCGGCAAGCCCGTTGTCGTTGTTGCGTGGAAGGAAAAGCGCTCTGTAGTCTGTGCGGCTTCTTACGAGGCGAGGCGGTTTGGCGTGCGCTCAGCGATGGCCGCAACTTATGCCGAACGCCTCTGCCCGGAAGCGATCTTCATTCCTCCAGACTTTACACGTTATCGCTCAGTCTCGCGTGCCGTCCGTGAGATTTTCCTGCGCCATACCGATTTGGTTGAGCCGCTGTCGCTCGATGAAGCCTACCTTGATGTTACTGTGAACAAGACCGGCCTTGCCACGGCGACGAAGGTACAGAACTCTCATTGTTTGCCTGATGCGTCGCAGAGAAATTTGGTTACAAAGCGACAAATTGCAGCTTCGATCCTGCTATCTACAGCTATTCATTCTTGTGGTAGATTCAAAGAATAGTTTTGGTGTGACCGATGCTTCGGTATGTCCCCAAAACACCCGGTAGTATGGAAAAGCCGCCAGTGATGAGTTTGTTGCGAAACTCACAGCAAAGGCGGCTTTTCCCATGCACGCCACGCATGATTGTAAATGTCCTTCAGGCACGCAATCCAGAATAGAGGTTATCGAGAAGGGATTCAATCCGGCGGGCACCAATCTCGGTCCTGGCAACCTCCAGTGGAGTGCTACCGTTGAGTTCCCAATGTGTAGTGCTCGTCCACTGTCGTGCTTCATCGCTGTCGACGAGAACATATTCTGTAAAAGCCAGCACGCGAGCAAACGTTCAGCGAAGCTCCTCATATACCGTACAGTCCTTTTGATAGACCTCTGTTTTTCATAAACACCAAACAAACTCACACGTCCGCACGATTCGGCAAGCGCAGGATTGCGCCCGTCCTTATTGGAGGCAGTAGTGGGGGAACAGGAATCTCTATGTCACGCAACACAACCAATCTTGATTCATCGATAAATATTCATCCACAGGACATCGGCAAGCTGAAGTACGATGCCAAAAAACGGTTGGCACAGGATACCGCGACTTCTCCGAAAATCCTGAATCAACTTGCCTCGGACAAAAGCCGCAACATACGAAAAATTGTAGCCTGCAATCCCCGTACGCCGCCGGAGGCTCTGGATAGGCTGGCCGACGACGTACGGGTCGTTCAGCGCGGAGTCGATTTGAATCCCAACGCCTCATCAAAGACGCTCGACCGGCTTGCAGGAAGACGACCAGCGAATGTCATCCGTAATCCGTCAGCGCCGAAACATATTCTTGACACATACGCGAAGCACCCATTTTCGCACTACAGACGTTATGTAGCTGAAAACTCAGGCACGGACCCATCGACGCTGAATAAGCTCCTAGGCGATGAAGCACTCGAAGTCCGTGAAGCAGTACAAAGGAATCCGAGCTTCATCGGGAGCATCCTGCGTAGGGTATCAATCGGTACGTTGTCTGAAAAGGCTGGCACCCTATAGACCCTCTGTGAGTTTGGAGACGGTGGTCTTGAGGCCAGTGGCCAGGGTCTTCAGCATGGTCAGACTGGGGTCTTTCTTCCCGGTTTCGATCTCGGAGAGATAGCTCCGGTCCATAGCCAGGAAATCGGCCATTTCGACCTGCGTCCACCCCCGCGTCAGGCGGAGGGCACGGACGCGCTTCCCGAGAACTTCGCGGATATCTTTAGTGGACACATATTGATCGTCGCGTTATTCTTCAAAAAGAGTGTAGGCAACTGCCAACACGCCGGATTTTCTGCATAACGGTCATGGGCCGATCCTGGCAAGCCGTCCCTGACTGTTGGATGTCGGTACAAAGCCAAACGGCGTAGCCGTTGGCAACATGACGGGTTCCGCGTTCCGCTTCCACGGGCGCAAGTGGCCCAAAGATGAAATATGGGAGAACGAAATATGAGAACAACAGCGGTGGTCCGCGATCTCCTTCTTTTGGGATCGTTTGGTCTTTTGATAGTTGGTTGTGGCGGCGGTAGCAGCAGCAACAGCAGCAGTACCGGAAGCGGTTCCGGTAGCAATGGCGGCGGTGGCGGCACAACCACGGCCCCATCCATCACTGTTGCACCTGCGTTTGGTTCTACAACCTCAGCACCTGTGGCGCTTACTGCCACTGTATCTGGCGCAACATCTTCAGACGTCACTTGGGCGGTTTCAGGTAGTGGGTCTGTTTCGCCAACGACTGGCCTTACAACGACCTATACTCCATCCTCCAGCGTCTTAGAAACAGTGAAGATCACCGCTACTGCTAAGAACTCGAATGGCACCGCAACGGCAAGTGCTCCCATCACTGTTAACTTCAAGTCAACGGCAACCTTTGGTGCTCCTACTGGAATAGTGGTAGACAGTGCTGGAAATGTCTATGTGGCTGACATAAACACCAATTCAATTCGCTCGATAAGTGTTGCTGGAAATGTTATGACCATTGGAGGCAATAATCTTCCGGCAAGTGTTGATAATTCTTATGGTCCAATGGCTTCGTTTGACGGACCTGCTGGGATTGCTATCGACAAAAGCGGCAACCTCTATGTGACAGATTCAAATTCTCATGTGATTCGCAAGATGACACCATCAAATGGAGCATGGGCCGTCACTACGATCGCAGGAATTCCTTACAATCAAGGCAATGCTGACGGTCCTGCTAATCAGGCAAGTTTCAATGATCCGCAAGGGATCGCTGTTGACGCCAGCGGCAACGTGTTTGTCATACAACCAAATGCTTTGAGGAAACTCACGCCGTCCGGTTCTACCTATACTGTCAGTACGGTAGCAACGGATGATTCATTTTCTCAGGCTTATGGGCAAGCTGCTGGTCTATCTATAGCTGTTGATAGTAGTGACAACGTGTATGTGACCTGCTCGAACGATTACACCATTCGTAAGGTTACGCCTACAGGAACGGTCAGCATAATAGCTGGAATCTCGGATTACACTGGAACAACGGATGGCCCTGGTGCTCAGGCCAAGTTTACGCTTCCACAGGGTATTACGATTGACGGTAGCGGAAATCTGTATGTCGCGGATAACACCCTTATCCGCAAGATTATCGTGTCAGGTAGCACGTACACCGTCAGCACTGTAGGTGTTACTCCAGTGAATCTGCTAACCACTGCCACTGGTATAGCCCTTGACAGCACGGGGAATATTTTTGTTACCGACATTCCTTCAACGCTTTACGGATATGTAGACGTGGTGACGAATGCTAACAACGATATTATGGTGCTGGCAGGTTATGTATTAACGGCAGGTGGTCCGCCACCCGGTATCGATGGTACTGCTCTTCCTCGTCAATAGATCAATCACCACACCTGTCCGGCCCTGCACAGGGCTGAAGATAGAGAACCGGTTTCCACTTTTGCATCACTTGTTTTCTGTATCGTGTCTCGGGTCTGTGGGGACCGGCAACTCACCGTCGCAGGGGGTCATAGATATCCATGTTGCTCGTGTGATGAACATGAATCTCCTGCGACGGTGAAGCTGGTAAAGCTTCCAACGCGACATCGTAATGGAGTTGTCGGCGGCATGAGGATGCTGAGTTGTAACATACCGATGTTAGAGCGGCGTATTGTGGATTGATGCTCCAGCAGTTGGTAGGTAACTTACTGAGGATCATCTTTCAGGTCAAGCCGAGTCGTAATCGCTCAATAACACCCTTTACCAAGCATCGAAACACTCGTCTGCCTACTGAGAATGCTATCAGCGTTTTCAAGCACTGAACGCTCCTTGCCATCTCAGCCTTTTCCCAAATCACAACCACGGCTTTTCCAGTTGCCGAGATTATCCGTCTGGCAGCAAGGAACAGTTGCGTTTAAACCGAAAGAAATTAATGACACCAATTACAGTTCGTATGCCAAATTTGTTTTTCACCTTTATGTACGTTGTAGCTGCACTGCTGACTGGTTGGGCCATCGGCGCTCGCTGGAGCCATACCCTGACCACAGGATGGGCGATCTTCATCGCAACAATATTTATTACCCTACACGATGTGATCTACACCTTCATTCTTATGACTGCCTTCTCAATGGCTGTTCGATCTAATCCTGCAAAGAAATAGAAACCCTATCCACAGCACGAAGCGCTCGTCATTCTCTCAATCGTGAAGCGTGATGAAACAGAATCCATGATTTTGCAGGCGGATCTCTGCCTGCATTATTTGCCGTCTCCTGTCTTGGCAGGAGATGGATTTTCAACTAACCAACTAATGTAAAGGAAACATAAATCTATGAACTACCAAAATATAATTGATACCGCAAGGCAAAGAGGATGGAAGATGTTTCCACTCTTTCACCGGGATGGCACGCAAATCGTGCCGTCATTACTTTCTCAGGCAACATCTTCAAACGAACAGATCGAGGAGTGGCTCAAGCTATATAGCGGTTGTACGTGGGCCGCTGCAACCGGAAGTGATTCCGGCATCTTTGTTCTGGAAGTCGCCAGGACAGTGGATGAATACCTCCTGGATGACCTGACCTCGATTGATACGCTTCAATTCGATACTTACGAACGGGTCAAGATGTTCTTCCAGTGGCCGGTTGACGGATTTCCTGCTTATCAGAGAAGAAGGCTCGGTAAGGGCATTTACCTTCGCCAATCCGGAGACTACGTGGAGTTGGACAATGCAAGAGACTGTTTCTTCGATGTTCCGCTCGCGCCTATCAGCAAGGCTCCTGCGGAGTTGTTGAACTCGATAAGAGCGCCGCAGCCTAAACCACAGCCGAAACCTGCTGGCGTCATTACTTTTCCCCTGCCGGTACCTGTAGCCCCTGCGCCACAATGCATTCTTGTAATGGCCTTCACCAAGGACGGAGGCGGGTGGACCTGCGACTTTTTCTCGCCGCCGGACCTGGCGAAGAGTGTAAAGAGGTTGGTTTTCCCATCCGACAGTTCTATTCGCGTTATTGCCTCGCAGGGAGGAAGTTACTCGAAGGGGAAACTTCTTGATTCCATGCTCAAATATGGAAGAGGAAACATTGTTATAACGCTTGCAAAGCAACAGTGGGACACCATATCCACTATCCGGAATGAGAAAGGAATGATGGTATTGGCGGTGACGCCGCAGCAGTTAGATAACATACTGCGAGCCGCCTGATCTGCAGCTTGATTTTTCATTTCTCAACCTTAAAGACAGCACCGACATTATCGTGGAAGAAGGTCGCGGCGTATGTTAGGGATACGAAGCTCTTATTTGAGCCAATGACATTGCCACATCGTCATTGGCTCAGAGCTAAAAGTCAAGTTGCCTCTCCTTGCTACATCAGAGACTGTTCCTTCGCATCTCTTCGTTTAGACATCGGTTCTAAAAGTTCCACCATCTCCTCCAGTTCAGTCTCGCGCTTTCGATACATCATCAAAATTTAGTCAAACTCGCTGTCAGGAGAGACAAAGTAAACCGCTAACTCAAGCAAACCAGGATTTCTAAATCTAAAGGATAATTATGAATATTATTGAACAATTGAACTCGTATGATCACGCTTTGACCGTAAAAGATCTGGCGTTGATGCTTCATCTCGGAAGAACAGTTATCTATGATATGGTTCGACGAGGAGCAATTCCGTGTATTCGCTTCGGCTATACGGTTCGTTTTGATCCTCATGAGGTCGCTCTTTGGCTTCAAAATCGCTATATCAAGAACTCCCACTAAACGACTACCGGTTGAAAGCCGGTAGGTTCTGCTGCGACTGAAAGTCGCCTGCTTGCGGCTGAAGCCGCCTGAAAGGAGTACGGCTGAGAGCCGTCTTAAGGCTCGGTGGGCGCGGTGATCTTGAAGTTCTCTCCTGGGTTTTCCCATTCTTGACTCTCGATGTACTTCCGGATAGTCTCCTCATCCACCGCGCCCACGCTCGCACAGAAATATCCCCGTGCCCACAAGTGTTGATCCAGTAGC
>WQYS01000064.1 GCA_009781125.1 Acidobacteriaceae bacterium
CTGGCCAGCGAATAGTTGCCCAGGTTTCCGTTCCCCGACGGACCCACGGCAATCGAAACCTCCGCCGTCACCGTCTTGCCGCCGCCCACGCTGGCGTCGTCGAAGCTGGCGCTCGTCACCGTGCAGACGATGTCGTCGCCAGACACGACTCCGCCAAGGCTACAGGTCGAGAGGGCCGTCGCATCCGCGCTGCTGTCGTAGGTCTTGTTGCCGGTGTGAAGCGTCACCGTCAGCGGCGCGGGATTCACCTTCAGCATATAGAACTGCGTTCCGGCATTCATCGGACTCGCGGCGTCGTATACCGACACCACGACAGGCCAACTGCCAGCCGATATCGCTGACCCCGCGTTCCCCGAAAAACCAATCGTACACGACAGCATACCCACACTGTAGCCTGCGGGAAACGCCATGCTTCCGCCATTCGAGCATACGTAGTTGTTGGGATCGGTGGTCCCGTCCGGCAGCACTGCCGTCATCGCCGCCGAGAAGCTCTGGCCGTAGGTTGTCTCCGGCATGGTTGCCGGAGCTATCGTCAGCCAACTCCCCGTGCCCACCATCAGCGGGATGGGCTGCGTTGCGTAGTTCGGAGCAGCCGCGTTCAGACTGTCGTCCATCGGAACGGCGAGGCCGCTGAATACGCCTGTTCCACCATAGTCCACCTGTATGGTGCAGGAAGCGCCGGAGGCGAGCGTTCCCGGCGTTCCGCCCGCGCTGACCACCGGACATGCGGTGCTGAGGCTCGTGTCCAGCGTAAAGCCCGCCGAGAGCAGCGGATTGGTTCCCGAGCCGGGAGCCGCGAAGGTCAGAGGATCGTTCCCCAGAGGATCGGCCCCGATGTTCTGCAAGACCACCGGCCCATTCGTGCTCGCCCCGCCCGTTGTATCGAAGGTCAGCGTCGGCGGCGTGGCCCGGGGTAGCTCCTTCACCGCACCAAGGTAGCTGTCCGCGACATAAACATTACCTGCTCCGTCTACAGCCACGTCAACGAGGTTGGCGAAATCGCCACTCGTACTTAGCGTTGTGGACGAGCACGAACCTGTACATCCTGCGGCTATCTCTTTCACTGCACCGTTGCCCAGGGCCGCGACATAGACATTGCCTGCTCCGTCCACCGCCACGCCCACGGGAGAGATGAAATCGCCACTCGTGCTCAGCGTTATGGACGGGCACGAACCCGTACATCCTGCGGCTATCTTCTTCACCACACCAGGGGAGCCGTCTGCGATATAGACATTACCCGCTCCGTCCACCGCCACGCCATCGGGATTGGTGAAATCGCCGCTCGTACTCAGTGTCGTGGACGGGCACGAACCCGTACACCCTGCGGCTATCTCTTTCACTGCACTGTTGCGCATGTCCGCGACATAGACATTGCCTGCTCCGTCTACAGCCACTCCCATGGGTCTGTTGAAGTCGCCGCTCGTACTCAGTGTTATGGACGGGCACGAACCCGTACACCCTGCGGCTATCTCTTTCACTGCATTGTTGCCATAGTCCGCGACATAGACGTTGCCCGCTCCGTCTACAGCCACGCCAACGGGAGAGTTGAAGTCGCCGCTCGTGCTTAGTGTTGTGGACGGACACGACGACCCCATACACCCGGCAGCAATCTTCTTCACCGTATTAACACCGCCAGCTTCCGTGACGTAGACATTGCCTGCTCCGTCCACCGCTATGCTTTGGGGCAAGGTAAAGCTGCCCAGCGTGGGCAGGGTTGCGGGCATGGGGGCGTTGAACGCTACCTGCGGACCCGTCCCGATGCCATGCACCAACGCTGTGGCGACGACCTGCGGCGTCGCGGAGTCGTCATACAGCACGACCGCTCCCATGCGCAGCCCGGCATACTTCGGCGTGAAGATCACATTCACCGTGCAGTTCTGCCCCGCCGTGACCGAGCCGGTACAGGTGGGGGCCGTGGCGCTGTCCACGGCGAAGTCCAGATTCGGAGCGCCCATCGTCAGCGCCTGCGGCGCGCCCAGAGTTCCGCCCGTGGTGATCGAAAACGTCAACTGCATCGAAGCCGAAGGACTCCCCACCGCCACCAAGCCAAAGTCCACCGCCGGCCGCAGATACTTCGTCACAGTGTAGTGCGTGTTATCAGCGACATAGACATTGCCGCTGCCGTCCACCGCCACGCCATAGAAATTACCGGAGCTGGGACCAGCCAGCGTCACGGGCGTGCAGGTGGAAGGGGTCGCAGTGCTGATACAACTGGCCGGAATCTCCTTCAGCGCATTGTTGCTGGCAGAGCCGTTGTCCCCGACAAAGACATTGCCGCTGCTGTCCACCGCCACGCCCCTGGGATAAGTGAAGCCGTTGCCCAACTGCGTCGCCGGACAGGTTGCAGAACCCGGGCTGCTGACGCCGCATCCGCCCTGAAGCCTATATACATTCGGGTCGGTGTAACTCTGATTTGCGATATAGACGTTCCCGCTGCGGTCCACCGTTATGCCTGAACTGTTGCTGAAGCCGCTGCCCAACTGCGTAGCCGAACCGCTCTGCAGCTTCCACACGGAGCCATTATTATCGACGATATAGACAACCCCGCTGCCGTCCACCGCCACTACGGAGGCCTTGTTAGGGCCAGAGGGAAGGCCCACCGGCGTAGCTCCGCAGGTTGAGGGGTCCGTCGCAGTATTGAGGAGACAACTGCCCAGTATCTGCCACAAATTATGGCCCGAATCTGTGGCATAGACGTTCCCGCTGCCGTCTACCGCCACGCTGTAGGCAGTGCTGATGACATTGCTGCCAACTTTGCCCAGCGTCTTCGTGCAGCCCGCGTTGTTCGCGCCGTCGATGCAACTGGCCGGAATCTCCAGCACGCCGTTATTGTGGTCTGCGACAAAGACATTGCCGCCGCTGTCCACCGCCACGCCATAGGGGTCACTGAATCCGCCGCCCAGCGGGATGGGGCCGCCATAGCTGAACTGCGCCGCCACCTGCGCCCGCGCCGGAGCCACGAATCCCGCCGCCAATATCGCCACTGCCGCCAAGCTCGCCCAGCGTTGAGCGCCTGTCCAAAAACCTTCCGTAGTCCTTCCGAACCCCATCCACGCCGTCATAGCCGTCCTCAATTTTGCCGTTGCCGTTGTCTTTGTTGTTGCCGTTGCGGTTGCCGTTGTTGTTGCTTCTAGGTACGCCAAGCCTTCAGGCTTGGCCCTCTCGGGACAAACGATAAAAGAGCCTTTAGGCTCTGGGGTATGCTCTCCTGCCACTCCGGAAGGCATACCCCAGGGCCTGAAGGCCCGGTTCTGTGGTGAACCTGAGAAGCCAGGCACACCAAGCCTAAAGGCTTGGACTGCCGAGGCCTGGCCTACCCAGAAGCAAAAACTCCGCATCATCCCTCGAAGAGAACCTGTCTGAAAATCTTTTCCCGTCATCGCCAACCTCATCCTCTGTATCATTGCCATTCTCAATTTCGTCATCGCCGTTCTCGCCATTGATCTCGTTGTCGCCGCCGTCTTTGTTTTCGCCGTTGCCGTTGCTTCCAGGTACATCAGGCATGAAACACCAAAGCTCTACCTCTCGAATCAATCCAGCCCACACGCTCCAGGCGGCGGACATTCACGCCGGACAGAGGAACGAATGTATCCAGATGACAGAAGTTTATTGCAGAAATGGTGCTGTGCGAACAGCAATTAACTCGCTTTTTTTAAGCCAAAAACTCGCTTTTTGAGGGAAATCCACAGTGAGAGCCGCGTCTGATGCGGGTCGATTCCGCTGCACTGCAATTGACATGAAACTTACGGCGAGTTGAGACAGCGGCAACGAGTCAGCCCTGCTACGCAGCAATAAGGTCGGCACGGATGCGGACGCACCGACGCTGTTCAGCAACTTGTACTCGTTGTCTTCGAGCCTGGCGTTACGAATTGCGGTATAGGAGAGAAACACAAGAGATCACTCCTCTGAGTTCCTTCGCCCCCCCCCGAAAGGGCTCCCAGGAACCGCCGAATTCCATGGCGCGCTACAAGACAGCGCTGGAAACCAAATTCCTATAAGTCATTGATTTTAGATTTATTTGTCGGACTTTACTGGAAGGTGTCGGAGGTCTTCGGACAATAAAATGGTGAGGTAGGACTCGAAACAGGGTCCAAAGGCATCCAGAGGTGTTCAGGGAAATCTTTTATATCTATTGCAAATAATGTACTTATATAATTTACCCATCCAAGGGATTCCAACCGAATCCAGTGGAAGCCCCGATTATTTTGGGGTATATTTTGAGGGTATAATTTGAATGTCTATTTGATCGTAAAGTCCGTAAATGGGACTCGAACAAATCTTGGACAGAATCTCTTGGGGTACATTTATGAGGCTGACCGATACGTTGATTAAAAGTCTCAAGGCTGAGAAAAGCAAATCGTACAAAGTGTATGACCAGCGCGGACTTTACTTGCTTGTGGCTACTTCAGGTGGAAAACTGTGGCGCTTTAAGTACCACTTCCTGAACAGAGAAAGATTGGTTGCTCTTGGAAAATATCCTCACATTTCGCTCGCCACCGCGAGACAGAGGCAAAACGAGGCGCAGAAGTTGCTTGCCCACGGCATTGACCCGATGGCCCAGCGTCGAGCGGACAAGAGAGCCGCACTCGCTAAGGAAGATGGTTTGTTCCAGAAAGTAGCAATGCTCTGGTATGAGCACTGGCAGAGTGACAAAAGCCCGCGCCACGTTAAAAAGCTCGATCAACGCATGAAGCAGGACATCTTTCCGGCCATAGGGAAGCGCCCGATCATGGATATTGAGGCTCCGGAATTAGTTGCAATGGCGAAAGCGATTGAGTCGCGTGGAGCTTCCGACGTTGCTAGCCGGGCGCTTACGACTACGCGGCAAATCTTTCGCTGGGCTATTGCCAACGGATTCGCAAAGCGCAACCCGGCCAGCGAGTTCCGCTCTTCGGATGTCCTCAAGTCTGTACCCGTAAAGCACCGGGCGCGTATCGACGCGCTGAAACTCCCAGAGCTTCTGCGTGCAATCGAGGCTTATCAGGGTACACGCCTAACCCAACTTGCCATGAAGATGATGGCCCTCACCTTCGTTCGCACCCGCGAACTGTTAGAGGCAGAGTGGTCAGAGTTCGACCTGGAAAATCTCCGCTGGACCATTCCGCCCGGACGCATGAAGAAGGTAAAGAGAGAAGCACAAGCGCACATCGTTCCGCTGGCATCACAGACCGTCGAATTGCTTGAAACTCTGCGTACTCTATCTGGCGACAGAAAATTTATCTTCCCCGGAGAAAGAAATCCAAACGGACCAATGTCGAACATGGCTCTTCTTATGGCGCTCCGACGCATGGGATACCAAGGTATTATGACCGGGCACGGTTTTCGTGGTCTCGCGTCTACGATCCTTCACGAGAAGGGCTACCAGCACGAGCACATTGAAGTACAGCTTGCCCATGTACAGCGCGACGAGACCAGTGCAGCTTACAACGAGGCTAAATATCTTTTCGAGCGCACGAAGATGATGCAGGACTGGGCTGATTATCTGGAACAGACACAACGCGGAGCCAAGGTACTTAGCATTAGCACGCAGATGCCAGCTACCCGCGAGGCTTCCATTAGCTACGCTCAGTTACAGCAGTAAAAATGAAGCCGCAACAACCTCATAGAGGTTTATGGACAAGCTGGGATTTGATGTAGTAGTGTCGTTCACATAGGCGTACCCGATTTGGCTTTTGCGCAGTCCCCTCTTTGTACGCCCTAACGCCGTCCGGCGTTCCGATTCGGATACTGCCCCCTGTAATTTACCGGACACAACGCAGCGCTCACAGCGCTACGTATTCCTCTTCTTGCCAGAAGGAGACGATTATGTCGTCCGAACAACTTCTCCGTCTTCCATCGGTACAATCACGCACCGGTTTATCGAGAAGCGCGATTTACTTCCACATCAAAGCTGGCACATTCCCCAGTCCTGTACGCATTTCATCGCGCTCTGTGGGATGGATTGAGTCTGAGATCAGCCAGTGGGTCGAGTCACGCATAGCAACCTCACGCTTACCTCAAAACAAGCGTTAATCCGGTATGCTGACGCGAATCGGGGAGATTGAACTTCCAGTCTCCATCCGCAGCCTGCTTCCAGCAGGGCGGAACCACCAAGCCGAGAAACAACAAGGCGCACTCCGCTACGTTGACCGCGTTGCGTCCATAGCGGAGAACGCCAGCGTCTTTGCCAACGGGCGCACCGATACAGAATGGATTCTGATTGCGCGTGCGCTTGCGGATTGTCCACTTCCGTACAGGCCGACGCAGAAGCGCCAGATCACGAAGCGGACCCGCTTCGGGGACGCATGGGTGAAGATCACTTTTACGTGTGCCAGGCCGGATGTTGCCATGCCCTACGGTGCGGACGCGCGGCTCATGCACTGGTTAATCGACCGTGCTGTTCAGGAAGGACGCCGTGCTATAGCGGCGGGGAAAGAACCGAGCCGGACAGTTGCGTGGAACTCTACCTATGAGTACCTGCGAGATATCGGAGCCAGCAACGGAGTAAAGAACTATCGCAGGGTGCGCGCGAGCTTCAATCGTTTGTCTGGACTGGCGATCACGATTGAATGTGAGACTGCCAGCGAAGAGCGCGGAAAGATCATTCCGTTTCTGGACAGTTGGCATCTGCCGAAGTCCGCCGCCCCTGAAGAAATGGATGGACGGCAGGCGTTAGCGATGAAGCAATATGGCTTCACGATCAGCGAACCTCTATTCCAACAGGCGATGAAGTATTTCGTAGCCATTCCCCGCCCGCTCTGGCAACTTACCAAAGCAAATCCATGCAAAGGCGCACTCCTACTATGGGCTTTTGTCCGAGCCTACGCTGCCACCGTGCCGAGTCTGATCCGGTGGGAGGTGCTGAGTGAGCAATTCTGGTACGACGAATCGAGTCCGTGGAGGGTCAAGCAGACCGTAGGACAGACAGCGGCTCTACTCCACGCGCTATGGCCGGGGGCCAGCATGACGATCACAGACGATGGCGTAGTGTTCAACAGGGCCGCCAGCCCATTCTTGCCAGACGACCCTTCCAAGGGCCGTGTACGCCACAAATAGCCCCCCTACACATCCGAGCCATAAACTACCGTACCGCTGTGCCGCACTCTCAGGCATCAGGGGCCGTGTTGTTTCCACAGGATAGCTGTGCAAACTTCGGGGGGCTAGCGTACCTCCGTGCCGCGATTAGCGTACTTCCGGGCCGTGAAATAGCGTACCTCCGCGCCGAAATTAGCGTACCTCCGTGCCGCTTAATTAAGAACAGGAGATCAAGAGATACATGAGTAGCAGGAGAAGCCTCTGTGAATCCTGTGAATCTGTGGAAAGGGCCACGACGCCTGTGAGCTTTCTCCCCATCACCGTCCGAAGATGCGAGGCCACTGCGTAAGGGGAGTGGCGACCGAAACAGGCGGTTGAAATATGGAAATCAAGAAGCCGATTCCCACATTACAACCGCACGGCGATGACGACGATGTATTTATCTCTCAAAACCAAAGACCACAACCTGAGCAGCGATAGACAAAGCGGAGGCGGTGGAGTAATTTATTCGCAGGGACGTAAGCGTAATGCCGAAACACCTGTTGTATAGATATACGTCCTACTCGCGCCTGACGTTTCGATCCAAGACAGTACGGCAGTGAAGTGATTCAGGTACACCGCCACATTCCCATGTGGCGGTGATTCACTGAGGATCGAACATGGTGCGGCCTGGGTTTTTGCGTTACGTTGGACGCTATTCTTCTTATGGAGATGTGGCTTGCGATGCCGTGATTTGTGCGGCCTTCTGCGATGCCTTTTCCACTAATTCCAACTCTAATGAATGCCTGCAATCCGGTGATGTTCCTACCGGGTTGAGCCGCTTTGCTACCGTCCCCGCCGCTCCGTTCAGTGCTGAACTCTCAGGCCATCCAGCGCCGCTGTCTGCCCTTCGTTTTGCCATCCAGCCGTGCATTCTGCCCCGCGTTAATCTCCGCTGTTACGCCTTACATGCAGCCCTGATGACGCCCTTCCAGCCTGCAAATCCGTTGTCGTTTCCGCTGCAAACTGTATCGGTTTCCCGTCAAATTCGTTGCCGCTACCAGAACTGTGCTCCGCACAGGTGGGATATAGACACTACACCCCTCACAGGGAGCTGCCAAGATTCTTTTGAATCTCGACAGATTCCTAACAGAATGAATTACTTGCTTAATTCAGGAATCTGTCAGGATTCCAAGGAATCTCGGCAGATTCCGACCATGAAAGGAGATTTATGCCGATATTTGGAGAGAATAATAACCAGCCAGTGACCAGAATCAAAGGCCGCGAGAATCGCACCATTGCGATCAATACAAAACTCACAGAACAAGAGAATGCGGCTGTCCTTAGCGCGGCAACCAACGCCGGAAAAACCGTTGCCGAATGGCTCCGCGATGTAGCCCTGAGAGCCGCGCAGAACGCGCAACCCGATCCACTCTTTACCGAGATTGTTTTCTGTAGAAACGCGCTGTTTTCGCTCCTACAGCAGATGGCCTTGAAGTCTGGAATCACGCAGGATGCTATCGCCAAGTCCATCAGTTTTTCGTTACAGGAGAAACACCAGAAAGCCGCCAAAGCGATGGAACAGTACACCCAGCCAGGCAATGCGAAGTGACGCACGAGGCCCGAAGAGGGCACAGCCAACACCGCCATGATTTTGTTAAAATGGCGGTATCCGATCCTGGCTGTGCGGCATCTGTTCCCGGCTTGGGGACCGGGGATTCGAGATTCCTGAGCGAGGATGGTTCGCGTTCGATGACCGCTGAAAATCGCAATACTGAACACGATTTTTCCCAGATGCAGGAATCGAAGACCAGCCGAGGTAAGATAAAGCCCGACTAACGATGGAGAGCCGCCTTGGTTTCGTCCAGTGACTTCTGACAGCCAGCAGACCAGGGATCAGATGCGCCAAACTTCTGAATCGCCGCGGGACAGACTCGGGAGAGATATGGGTACGCCTCAGAGTATTTCCTGAGCCGGGCAAGGCAGATGCCCAGTTTCTCTTCGCTATATATGCGGTAGTCACTACCTTCAGGATCGGTCGCCGTCAATATCTGAACGGCGTCTCGCAACACCGGTTCCGCCTGACGCGCATCGCCGCGAACGAGCAGAATGTCCCCTAGCTCAGCCTCATCCATGCCGATCGCGTAATGTCCCTTGGGAAACAGTTTGCGATGAATCTCCAAGCCACGCCGCACTAGCTCCTCCGCTTCCGCAATGTTTCCTCCGTAATTCGCAAGCTGCCCACCCAGAGCCATCATCATGGAAGCAGTATACGGGTGTCTCTCTCCATACAGTTTCATGGAAAGATCAAGCACCTTGCGACGCCATTCGGTCGCTCCGGCATAATCCCCCATGTCACGGCGTAATCTGGCCATGAAATCCATGGCTTCCTCGACTCCCGGGTATAGTTCCCCTTTGGTACGGCGATAAATATCCAACGCTTCATTCAGGGATTTTTCGGCCTCCGGATACCGTTTAAGCCTGCGGAGCAGATTGCCGTAGCGCGAAAGCGCTGCGGCTAGATCCAATGGATCCGCGTCCGGTCGACTATAGATATCGATAGCTTCCCGGTACATCGGTTCGGCTGCTGCCTCATCTCCTCTTTCGAAGGTATAGAAGGTTCCAAGGTTGTTCAAGGCTCTCGCTAGCGTGTAGGGACTCTGTTCCATCAGCAGCTTACGCGATGAGACGATCTCTTCGTTGAGTTTCTCAACTTCGGCAAAGTTGCCGAGTTCGTAGTAAGCAAAAGCCAGACTCAGCTTGGTTTCTGCCTGATCGACCTCGGAAGCATGCAGAACATTCTGTTGAATACGTAACGTTTCCTTAAGCTGAACCAATGCCTGGTCATTGAGGCCGAGATTGCAGTAAACGTCTCCGAGAACCTTCATCATGTGAGCCTGCACATCCGGCTGACTGGCAAGCTCGGTCTTGATCTGTTCGGCTCCCCGATCCAGAGTCTCCCGCAAGGTAATCTCTTTCCCCTGGGTGACATGAGGATCGACGTTTGTAAACAGCGACTCAAAAAATTTAGCGGTCTGATCTGTCTTATTCTGCGCACGAACAGCGTTATCTCTCTCTCGAGCAATGCGCCGCGCCTGAATCGTCATGGTGATGGAAAACAGAATCAGCGCCAGCAGCGCAACGGAACCGGCGATGACAGCCGCCCGTCTTCGCCGGAGGAAGCGTCCCGCGCGGTAACGAAACGTGCTGCGC
>WQYS01000065.1 GCA_009781125.1 Acidobacteriaceae bacterium
GCCGCCGGTATTCGAAGCGGAGAGTCTGCCTGCCGCGCTCGGTTGCTGTAAATCGCCAGAGGTCGAGTCCGCCTCCGTGCGGGTCGGTTCCTGGCGCAGACAAGCGATTATCCTGCCTCAGAACCGCCCGCGAGACCGGCATTACCGACCAGGTAAAGTCGTTGCGTGGATTTGTATGCAGCCGCACTTCGAGCGTCTGGCCAGGTTGCAGATAGATTAGCCGTCCGGAGTTTGTATCTGACACGACCACCGAGGCAGGACTCCGGGATTCGGCCTGATGGGTTGATGGCTGGGATTGCGCCGAGCTGCATAAGAGCACTCCCGTGACTGCCAACACCATTGTTTTTATAAAGATTCCAGCCATTGTTCTTCCCTTCCCTTCGTCCCCTTTGCTTGTCATTCCGTAGGAATCTGCTTTTGTTTGACTTGCCGCTTCATATCCACGGAGGAGACCTGCTGCAAATGTAGAAAAGCAGATCCCTGCGGGATGACAAGCAATGAGAAAAGCTATACTTCCCTGAGAACTATGAACATCACACGCCGCAGCGGAGCCATTGCCTTCTTCATCACCCTGGGCGCGCTTCTGGTGGCCGGAGTCACCATCAACAGCGCGTGGATCGTGCTTCATGCGCGCACCGTTGCTATTACGTTCGTCGGCGTCCTGCTCTTCTCGGCGCTGATTACCGGCGTGGTGCTGAACACGGTCTTTCTGGTCCGCGAGGTCCGCCGCAACGAGCGCCAGGACTCCTTCATCAACGCCGTGACCCATGAACTGAAGACTCCCATTGCCTCCACGCGGTTGTATCTGGAGACGCTGCTGCGCCTCAAGGTCGATGAGGATCAGCGCCAGCAGTTCTACAGGATCATGCTCGCCGACGCCGACCGGCTTCTGTCCACCGTCGATCAGGTTCTCAAGGCCGGTGAGCTCAGCCAGAAGAAACGGCAGCAGATCCGCGCCATTGTCGATCTTGAGGCGCTCGTCGCCGACTGCATCGCCATCACCCGCGAGCGGCACCATCTAAACGCCGAAGCGATTCAACTCGCGCCCGTTGCCGGAGCCGTGCGCGTGTTCGGCGTTGCCGAAGACCTGCGCACGGCTGCGCTGAACCTGCTCGACAACGCGGTTAAGTATTCCCCCGAGGGCGTCCACGTGCGCTGCTCTATCGAGACGAAGCATTCGGCTTCAGCAAAATGGGCAGAGTTCCGAGTCACCGACTCCGGCATTGGACTGCCGCCCAACCAGTCCAGGCGCATCTTCAATCGCTTTTACAGGGTTCCGGGCCGTTCCATGCTTCGGATCAAAGGCACCGGGCTGGGGTTGTTCCTGGTTCGCAGCATTGCGCGTCAGCATGGAGGCGACGCCACGGCCTCCAGTCCCGGC
This sequence comes from Acidobacteriaceae bacterium, assembly GCA_009781125.1. Next base: position 1,382 of record WQYS01000065.1, read on the forward strand.
ATCAGCAAGGGAACAACAATTACGCTGACTCTGCCGCTGGCCAATCCCGCGACTGTTCCGGAGGCAGTCGCAACCACCTCAGCCGGTTGAGTATCCTAATCCAATGTCAGAAGCTCCCCGCATCGTTGTCGTCGAAGATGAAGAACACCTGGCTCAGGGATTGCTGTTCAACCTGCGCGCCGAAGGCTACCTCACCCATCATGAGAGCGACGGCGACAAGGCGCTCGACTATCTGCTGACCACCAGGGAACCCATCAGCGCCATCGTGCTCGACTGCATGCTGCCGGGAACGGACGGCTTCGACATAGCTCGCGCTCTGCGCAAGGCGCAGCACTTTACTCCGGTGCTGATGCTGACGGCACGCTCGCGTCCGCAGGACGTGCTGGAAGGCATCGAGGCCGGCGCGGACGACTATCTGGCCAAGCCCTTCGACCTCAGCATTCTGCTGGTCCGGATCAAGTCGCTGCTGCGGCGCACGGCGTGGCAGAGCGAACAGCCGCCCGCTGCATCCGGTTCCGGCGACGGCGCAGAGTACAGCTTCAAGCAGCGCACCATCCGATTCAATCAGCTTGAGCTGATCGCGCCGGACCGCACCGTTCACCTCACCGTCATGGAGGCGGACCTGCTCCGCTACCTCACCGACCGCGAAGGCCAGATCATCTCGCGCAAGGACATCCTCGACCAGGTATGGCATGTTCATGCCGATACCGACACGCGCGCCATCGACAACTTCATCGTTCGCCTGCGCCGCTACATAGAGGACGATCCCGCCAATCCGCAGCACCTGGTCACGGTGCGAGGCGTTGGCTACCGGTTCATCGCCAACCCATAACTTGCAAAATCAGTTCAATGCTGTACGACAATGTATGATTATGTCATAATTGTTGTTATGAATGTCATAAAGGCACGAACCTCTCATGTCTTCACAATCAGCTTTCCCGAAGACCTTGCTGCCGAAGTCAAGGAGGTCGCGCAAAAGGAAAGCAGGAACATCAGCGAATTGTTTCGTGAAGCCTTTCGGATCTACCGTGCAGAGCGTCTTCAGCAAAGACTTTCGGCAACCCGTGCAGCCGTAACGGCGCGAAGTAAAGAAGCTTATAACGAAGATGACGTCGAGCGGCTAGTCGATGAAATTCGCGCGGAACTGCACAGCAAAGGACGGCGCCGGGCGTGATCGTTGTCGTCAATCTCAACCGGTTATTTTGAATGTCCGGTATCGACTGCTCAGCACGGAAACCGCTCCGGGCCGTGCTTTACACTGAAATACAAGGCACTCGCCGCCCATCATGCGGATCCTTACACGCTACATTCTCCGCGAGGTTACCTCTCACGCGCTGCTCGGCGGAGCGCTCTTTACCTTCGTGCTCTTTATGAGCAACCTGGGCGCTATCGTTGCGCTTGTGGTCCGGCAGTCTGCTTCGCTGATGGATGTCGCGCGCATCCTTGCCTATCTGCTGCCCGGCTTTCTGAACGTCACCATTCCCATGGCCGTGCTGGCGGGCATCCTGTTTGGCCTCTCGCGCCTGGCCGCCGACTCGGAGATCACCGCCATGCGCACCTCCGGCATGGGAGCGCTCGACTTTGTGCGCATTGTCTCTATTGCCTCGCTGTTTGCTGTTGCTTTGGGACTGTTCAACTCGCTGTACCTGGCGCCACGGGCCGCCGCCGCTACGCTGGAACTCGACTCGCTCAAATCCCAGCAAGCCTCCTTCGAGGTCGAGCCGCGCGTCTTTTACGAGGACTTCAAAAACTACGTCCTTTATATTCAGGATGTCCATCCCGCTACGGGAGCGGCGCTCTGGCGCCACATCTTTCTGGCTGACCTGACACACCCGGCCACTCCGAACATCACCACAGCCGACCAGGCCGTCGTCGTCGGCAACGATCCGGATCGCATACACCTGCATCTGATCGACGGCACTCAGCACGAGACCTTGCCCGGCGATCCGAACCACTACAACATCTCCACCTTCCAATCCACCGATCTGCCGATCCAGACCGGATCGCAGCAGAAGTCGCACCTGAGCCGCGTCGATACGGCCATCTTCGCGCTCCCGCTCGGGGAGCTCTGGCGGCTTCGCAACGCTACGGCCAGCACCATCTACGGCCCGTCCATGCACGTCTACCGCATCGAGCTGAACCGGCGCTTCTCCTATCCCTTCGCCTGTATTGTTCTCATGCTGATTGGCGTGCCGCTGGGACTCTCCTCCAAGCGCGGAGGCAAGTCCACGGGCTTCGTCCTGACCATCGCGCTTGTCTTTATTTATTACTTTCTTTCGTTGCTGGGCCTTGCCTTAGCCCGGAACGGCAAGCTCCCGCCGTTCTGGGGAGTCTGGGGCGCAAACATTGTCTTCGCTGTTGTAGGCGCTCTGCTGCTCTTGCAGATGTCGCGCGGCAGCTTCGCGCTTCCGTTCCTCTCACCTACGGGAGCTATGCTGAACAGGCTGCTGCCACGCCTCGCGCGCAACGGCAAGTCCGAAGGCAATGGCCTTGATGCCTCCACCACGCTACACCGCTTTCGCCGGGCGCTCAGGCTACAATTTCCGTTGCTGCTCGACGAGTACGTCATTCGCGAGTACATCAGCAACTTTGTGCAGGTTCTGCTTATATTCTCTACGCTGTTCCTGATATTTACCTTCTTCGAACTGATGGGTGACATCATCCGCAACGGCATCAAGTTTGTCACCGTCGCCGACTATCTCTTCAACCTGATTCCCTTCATCCTCTACAACGTCACGCCTCTGTGCGCTCTGGTGGCCGTGCTGCTCACCTTCGGAACTCTCTCGCGCACCTCCGAGATCACCGCCATGAAAGCCACCGGCGTGAGTCTTTACCGCATCGTGACGCCGGTGCTATTGGCTACGCTGGTGATCTCGGTCGGCCTGTTTGTCTTCGACGAGTTTTACCTTCCAGCCGCCAACCGGCGTCAGGAGGCGCTGCGCGAGACCATCAAAAACAAGCCTGCGCGCACCTTCCTGCGGCCCGACCGCCAGTGGATCTCCGGCCAGACGGGCGCGAACGGCGACCCGGCGCGCATCTTTTACTATCAATACTTCGACAAAGACAGAAGCGCCTTTGCCAACCTGACCGTCTTCGAGTTCGACGCCAACAACTTCGCGCTTCGCCGCCGCATCTTCGCAACCACTGCCCACTGGGACGACCACGGCAGCCAGTGGGCCTTCGAGAACGGCTGGCAGCGCACCTTCGCCGGTGAGACCGTTGCCTCATACGAACCCTTCGCGCAGACGACCTTCCCGGAGATTCGCGAGCAGCCAGGTTACTTCGTCAAGGAGGACCGCCCGTCGCAGGAGATGTCCTACGGCGAACTATCCACCTACATCGCGGACCTCAAGCAGTCGGGCTTCGACACCCGGCGGCTCAACCTGCAACTCAACCGCAAACTGGCCTACCCGCTGATTACGCTGGTGATGGCGATGATCGCCATTCCCTTCTCGCTCACCATGGGCAAGCGTGGCTCGCTGGCCGGCATCGCCATTGCTATAGGATTGGCTATCACCTACTGGGTCGTCGATGGGGTCTTTACGGCCATGGGCGGCGTCGCCATCCTTCCCGCCATGATGGCCGCCTGGACGCCGGACGTTCTGTTCGCCATCGCCGGAACCTATCTGCTGCTGCGCACGCCGACTTAAAGTTTCAGGCTAAGTGCGGCAATCATCGTCATCTTTTTATGGCAACGTCGTATTCCAGCAGCATCCGCACGTAGCGCGTGTAAGGAATCCCTTTCGATTTGGCCTTGATCTTTACCGCGTCCAACAACGCTGACGGCAGCCGCATGTTCAGCGCGGCAGACTTCGGCTCGATCTCGAAACGCATCGGCCTGAAGCCAGAAAGATCGTACTGCGACATATCCGCTGTAGCCACAAAAGTTTCAGCGTCATGGTCGCTGCCGAAGGACGGTATGGACTTAGATTTTGCCTTCATAGTGATCAATCTCCTTCTGGTGCATGTACCGGGCGCTGATGGGACGCAGCCTGGTTTGGCCTTCGATCTCACGAAGCGTGAACACAAGAAAAACATAGCGTCCAACAAGTGATCTTCCTATGGCCAGCATGTGTGGTTCATCGGAGTGAGGAACGTTCATCACAGCAGGCGTTCCTAATAAAACCTGTTCAATCACTTCCCGGGACACGCCATGCTTTCCGCATTTTGGCCAATTGCCGCTGTCCCAGTCGAACCCCGCAACTTTCATTATATTAGTATATACATATGTGTAGTCAAGTGCGCGCTTTTTTAATTCATCCTTTAAACTGGAACCACTATGAAGAGAACCCTTTTATTCGTTCTAACCATGGCGGTTGCGGCGACCGTTAGTGCGCAAACCGCTCCGACCGCAAAGAAGACTACGACCACGGTTCATCACGCAACCACGGCAAAATCAACGGCGACTGCCCCGGCAACCGCTACATCTGCGGAGAACCCGCCTAACATACCCAAGGTCGAAGGCGCTCCGAAAGATATGTACACGATGCGCTATGCCGACATCACCATCGGTACGGGAGAGCTTGCCAAACCGAACCAGTTCTATACCGTTCAGTACACCGGCTGGCTCACCGACGGCACGAAGTTCGATTCCTCTCTTGACCGCGGCCAGCCTTTTACCTTCAGGGTTGGCGGGCGGCAGGTCATCGAAGGATGGGATACCGGCTTCGAGGGAATGCACGTGGGCGGCAAACGGCGGCTGTACATTCCGTATCAGCTCGGCTATGGAGAACTGGGACGCCCTCCGCAGATTCCGCCCAAGGCCGAACTTATCTTCGATATTGAATTGGTGAGCCAGTCCGAGAGGCCGCCCCTGCCTCCGGCAAGGCCCATTCCGCCGCCTGTCAATCCCTCGCAGAACAGGCCTGCAACGCCTCCTCACCCTGCCGCAGCAGGAGCAACCGGCGCAGCCAGCCAGCCCGCAACGCCTGCTCCCACGCCAGCAGACGCAACCAAGCCGCAGACGCAGCCGGAGACACACTAGCCTCATCTGATCTAACAGAATCAAGGAATCCGGAAGACGCGAGCTCATGCTGGAGAAACTTAAACCGCTCAGCCCCTACCTCAGGCGATACAGAAGACCGTACGCCTGGGGAGTGGCTTCCAACATGGTCTATAACGGCTTCAAGGTCACGATTCCCCTCGTCATCGGCGCGGCTGTCGACGGCATGAACCACGGCTTCATCCATCACCGGCCCATCTTTTACGCCCTGCTACTTATGGCAGTTTCAGCGGTGTCAGGCACATTTCTCTACCTGGCTCGCCAGATTCTGATCGGGACCTCGCGCGAGATCGAGTACGACATGCGCAACGACCTGTTCCGCAACCTGGAACGGCAGTCGCCCAGCTTTTACCACACGCACCGCACGGGCGACATCATGGCGCGCGCGACCAACGATCTGGACGCCGTGCGCCAGCTGCTTGGCCCGGCCATCATGTACAGCGTGAACACCATCTTTTATATGTTGTTTGCGATCCCGATCATGTACCACTTCAGTCCCAGGCTGACACTGTTTGCCTTCGTGCCTATGCCGATTGCGTCGGTGCTGGTGCAGTACCTGGGCAACCGCATCCACCATCGCTTCGAACAGATTCAGGCGATGTACTCCGACATCTCGGCCCGCGCCCAGGAGAACTTTGCCGGAGCGCGCCTCATCCGCGCCTTCGCCCAGGAGGAGGCCGAGATCGCCACCTTCGAGACCGCCAACCTGGAGTACATCGACAAGAGTCTGTACCTGGTCCGCATCATGGCCATGCTGTGGCCGACGCTGGACTTCCTGCTTGGGCTGCCGTTTGTCATCGTGCTTCTGATCGGTGGCCATCAGGTGCTTGCGGGCCACCTCTCGGTGGGCCACTTTACCAGCTTCAATGTCTACATGATTCAGCTTATGTGGCCGCTGATCGCCGTCGGCTGGGTGGTGAACCTCTTCCAGCGCGGAACCGCCTCCATGAGCCGCATCGACGAGCTGCTAAAGCAGCAGCCCGACATCGCCGACGATCCGGCGCTGTTGCCCGTTGCGGCGCCTACTCTCTCTTCGAGCAGCCTCGCGCAAAAAGACGGACTAGTCTCATACAATTCCGACGCGATCGAAGCGCAGATTAGCGGCGACATCGAACTTCGCAATCTGACCTTCGCTTACGCCGACGGTCCCGAAGTTCTGCGCGACATTAATCTCACGATCCCGGCAGGCTCATCGCTGGCTATCGTCGGACCAACAGGCTCGGGCAAGACCACGCTGGTCTCGCTGATTCCCCGTTTACAGGATGCCGCCCCCGGCATGGTGCTCATCGACGGCAGGCCGATCCGTGAGTTCCGGCTGGAGACACTGCGTAAGAACATCGGTTTCGTCCCGCAGGAGACCTATCTCTTCTCCGACACCATACGGCATAACATCGTCTTCGGCGTTCCCGATGCTGCCGACGAGCAGGTGCAGGATGCCGCCGCCATCGCTCATATCCGCAACGAGATTCTTGAGTTTCCGCGCGGCTTCGACACCATGGTGGGCGAGCGCGGCGTGACCCTCTCCGGCGGACAGAAGCAGCGCACGGCCATCGCTCGCGCTGTGATCCGCGACCCGCGCATCCTGATTCTTGACGACGCTCTGGCCTCGGTTGATACCTACACCGAAGAGCGCATCCTGACACGGCTGAAGCAGGTCATGGAAGGACGCACAACGCTGTTTATATCGCACCGTATCTCGACGGCTCGCAACGCCGATCAGATTGCGGTTCTCGCGCATGGCCGCATCGCCGAGCTGGGAACGCACGACGAGCTGCTGGCTCGCAACGGATACTACGCCAGCCTGTTCGAAAAGCAGCGGCTCGAAGAGGAGCTTTCTGTTGCCTCTTGAATACGTATTGGTTATATATTTGGTTTAACCACGGAGCATGTACTGAGAATGAATGCATCCTTGAAAACGGCCTATTGTGCTTTGTTGTTTTTTGGACTTATTGTGGCAATGCCAGCGCGCACAGAGCAGACACATCACAGCGCCGCTCCGCACTCCGAACATCTTCCATATGCATTCAGCAACTTCGTTTGGTGGAGCGATGGTGAACTGCGAGGACTTTTGAAGAACAGGATACCGGGTCTTGGCGATGAGATTACGCCATATTCGCCAATGGAGCGCAGGCTTTACGACACACTTACAGCGCTTCTTAAGCAGAAAGGGATTGCGGCGGAAATTCAGATTAACGAGCCTTCAAAATTCGAGCTAACTGCCCAGCGCGCTCCTGGCGCTCCACCTGTCGCTATTGTCTTCGGCATCCTCTCTCCTCCGATTCTTATCGACAAAGTGATTGTTTCAGGTGCGCCTGAGACGGTTGCTGCTGTCTTGGACGAAAGATTCAAACCAAACGAAGGCCGCAACTATTCAGGCCGTCTAGACTGGTCTTTCCGGTCAGATGCTCAGGATGAACTGGAATCGAAAGGTTATCTGGATTCGCAGATAGAGATAGCGCATGATTCACCGCGTAGGAGTGGCGATAGCTACAAGGTGAACCTGCTTGTGACCGTTATGTCTGGACCACAATACCGCGTCGGAACAGTTACAGCGGACGGCGGCCCATTGTTGAAGGGGAAAGACCTCTCCTCCTACTTTGCAGAAAGTCCGGGTGATATTGCAGGCCATGGGCCTTTTGGGCGATTAGCTGGACAACTTAATGCACTCTACTGGCATTATGGCTACGCCGATGTTGAGATCAACGATCATCCGGTTTTCGATCGGCCTAACGCAAAGGTCTCGTATCACCTCGAAGTTGTTCCAGGACCGATTTACCATTTGCAGAGTTTAACCATTCACAATCTCACTCCGGAGCAAGCACAACGAGTTCGGGAACTACTCGGAATGGAAGTTGGTGATGTTTTTGATGGAATGGCGATCAACACTCTTTATCACAAGCTGCCTTCGGATGATCTTTTGAAGGCATATGAATTTTCATTTAGCCCCGCCAAGGATAGAGCAGCGGCGCAGGTCGATCTGACACTCGACTTTGAAAAGACCGGCGGCAAGGCCAGCGTCACGGTGCAATAACCGCCTTTTTAGTATTGTTTGTATGATCCTTTACGTAGCCACATCCAATCGAGGCAAGTTGGCCGATTTTGCTGCCGCGAACACCTATGATATTTCAATCGCTCCCCTGCCCCGCCTCGATAAGATCGAGCCTCCGCCGGAGAACGAACCCACGTTCGAAGCGAACGCCAGATCGAAGGCCATCTATTATTCTCGCCACGCACCGGGCGAGATCGTCGTTGCCGACGACTCCGGTCTTGAAGTGGATGCGCTTCACGGCTCCCCGGGCGTGCACTCGGCGCGCTTTGCCGACGATAACAACTTTCTCGTCGCTGGTTGCTGCACCTCTGCTATGTTTTCTCTATCGATCGATCAGCGCAACAACCTCTGCCTGCTCTCGCTGCTCACGGGAGTTCCGCTCACCGAGCGCAGCGCTCGCTATCACTGCGTTCTAGCGGCGGCGCGCGATGGCGAGATCGTCGCCGTAGCGCACGGAGCCGTCGAAGGCGAGATCCTCACCGAGCCGCGAGGCGCAGGCGGCTTCGGCTACGATCCGCTCTTCTATCTGCCGGAGCAGCGCAAGACGATGGCCGAGCTTGAGCGCGTTCATAAACTCAGTTTCAGCCACAGGGGGATTGCCTTCCGCGCGCTCCTAAAGGAGCTTTCCGTTCGCTGACCGAAACGCAACCACGCGTCAAATTCCTGCAAACAACGCTAAGCTGAAGAAACACAATCCAATTAATGTAACCGCACCAATGCACGATAAACGCACA
>WQYS01000066.1 GCA_009781125.1 Acidobacteriaceae bacterium
GCCCGTTCCCCTACCGCCATTCGTTATACAAGAACTGAACAGGTGGAGAGAATCGTCGATCTACTGCTCCGACAAGAACTATCTTTTCCCGTCGACCCAAAAGAAAGGAACTCAGCCAGTGCAGTCAGATATGGTCCTGCGTCTCCGTATTCGCCCTGCCTTAGCTCGTATTGGTGTGAACAAGAGAATAGGCTGGCACAGCTTCCGGCATGGTCTTTCTAATCACCTCCGCGAAAAAGGAGTGGATGTGAAAATCACCCAGGAACTGCTCCGGCACGCGAGTTGCCGCACCACCCTGGATATCTACCAACGTACCGTAACAGACGAAAGACGAGCAGCCCAAAATCTGGTTTTCAGGGGTTTATTAGGGAATTAAACATCAAGACCCTAAAAAACCTGGAACGGTTGGGGAAAGAAGAGGTTGTCCTTGCAAACACATAATTTCATTATGTTTATTGGTCGGGACGACTGGATTCGAACCAGCGACCTCTCCCACCCCAAGGGAACGCTCTACCAGGCTGAGCCACGTCCCGACTCTATTTACGCGCCCTCTGTTGCGGACGGCGCGGGGGTTACTCCGTGCTTCAGTTTATCACCGAATGGGCCTTCCCTGAACGGCAGGCCCACGCTACTGCGGAATGTACTCCTTCGGCAGCGCGCCGCCCTCGCCGAAGAAATACTCGTTCATCTGCTCCACCAGAAACTCCTGCGCCTCGCGCGTCCACGGCTGCAGGCGGTACTCGTTGAGCAGCATCTTCTGGCGCTCGACCCACTCGCCCCATGCCTTCTTCGATACATTTTTGTAAATCTTCTGGCCAAAATCGGAGTCGAACGGCGGCTCGTCCAGCCCCTCCATCTCCGCCTTGTACTTCGTGCAGAACACCTGATGCGCCATCGTCGAAATCACTCCTTCGGAGATTTCATTTTACGCGGATTTTTGCGCTGTAGCTTCGTTCGCCGCTCGTTTTTCGCTTCGGACTTGCCTGTGCTGCCGTACTCGTCCGGCGTCAGTGCGAATTGCAGCCGCCGTTCGCGCCGGTCAATCCGGTCCAGTAGCACGCGAACCCGCTCGCCTGCCTTGAAGACTCGTCCGTTCCTTGCGCCTACGATCTGGCGGTTGGTGTCGCGGAAGAAGTATCGGTCGTCGGCCAGCGTGTCGATCGGAACCAGTCCCTCGATGAACAGACCATCCAGTTCGACGAAGAATCCATGCTTGGTGCAGGACTGGATCATGGCGTCGAAGTCCTCGCCGATGCGGTCCTGCATGAAGCGGACCTTCTTCCACTCGATCAGTTCGCGCTCGGCGTCGTCGGCGCGTCGCTCGGCCTCGCTCGACTCGCGGGCGATGGCCTCCAGCTCTTCCGCGGGTAGTGGACCGTCATCAAGCGGCTTTGGCTTTACGTGCCCTTTCGTTTTTTCCTGCCAGGGTTGCGGTTCGCTGCTCAGAACCGCCTCGCCGCACGGATCGGCTCCGGCGCGAAGTAGATCACGCACCAGCCGGTGCACGATGAGGTCCGGATAGCGGCGAATCGGCGACGTAAAGTGAGTGTAGCTCGGGCTGGCCAGCGCGAAGTGTCCTGCGTTGCGCTCGCTGTACCGGGCCTGCTTCAGCGAGCGCAGCATCAAGTGCGAGAGAATCCGCTCCTCGGGCTTGCCTGCGATCTTCGCCGCCAGGTGCTGAAACATCTGTGGCGTCACCACGATGGAGTCAGCGATCTCATGCACTCGCGCTGTGCGGCCCTTGCCTCTCGCGGCTCTGCGGTCCGACTTCATCTGCACGCGATGCACGGGAAGATGGCCGAGTCCCAGCGACTGACCAAACTGCGCCGCCGACTCTTCAAACTCGACAATGCGCTTCGGGTCCGGCATCTCGTGGATGCGATAGATTCCCGGCGCGTGCTGCGCTTCGATCCAGTGCGCTACGCATTCGTTGGCCGCGAGCATGAACTCTTCGATCAGACGGTGCGACCACGCGCGCTCGGAGCGCACGATGGCCTCCATATTTCCGTCGGGGTCGAACAGCACCATAGGCTCGGGCAGATCAAAATCAATCGATCCGCGCCGCTTGCGCTTTCTGTTCAGCTTCAGAGCCAGCTCGTGCATGCGCTCGAACTCTGCGGTCAGCTCGGAAAACTCCTCGTGCGCCGCTGCGTCTCCGTCTAAGATTGCTTGCACCTGAGTGTATGTCATCCGCCTTGCGCTGCGAATGATTCCCTCTGCAAGCTCGTATCCGAGCACCTCGCCGCGAACGTCGATCTCCATGATGCAGCTCATCACCAGCCGGTCTTCGCTGGGACGCAGACTGCACCGGTCGCTCGAAAGCTGCGGCGGCAGCATGGGAACCGCGCGGTCGGGAAAGTACACCGACGTCCCGCGCAGGCGCGCTTCAAGATCGAGCTGCGTTCCTGGTTTTACATAGTGGCTTACATCGGCGATGTGAACCTGCAACTCCCAGTTGCCGTTGGCGAGCGGACGCGCCAGCACGGCGTCATCGAAATCGCGCGCGGTCTCACCGTCGATGGTTACAATCGGCAGCCCGCGAAAATCCTTTCGCCCGGCCTGCTCGTCCAACTCCGCGCTTTGCGTTACGTCGTCGGCTTCGGCGAGAACATCGGCTGGAAACACATGCGGCAGATGGTGCTTGCGGATGACAATCTCAACATCCACGCCGAAGGCGTCCGGAGGCCCAAGCACCTCGATGACTCTCCCCCGCGCAGGCCGCCCCGCCGCAGGAAAGTCCGTCACCTCCACATCGACGGCCATTCCTTCAAGCAATTCCGTTAGCGCGCGACGCGCCTCTTCGCCGAGTACGCGATGTGGAGTTGTTTGCGGTGCGGTCACAATCTCCGCGCCTTCAGGAATAAGAATTGGTTGCGTGATCCGCTCGTCGAGTGGAGTTACATAGTTGCCGCGCAACCCACGGGTCTCCCAGGGACTATGCCGATGCAGCCGCGCGTAGTGAAAGACGCCCACCACGGTGGGATTACGCCGCGTGAGCACTCGCGCTACACGCCCCGCCCGGCGTCCATCATGGCTGCGAGGCGCTTCCTCGACCAGAACCTCATCACCCTGCATGGCGCTGTTCAGTTCGCCAGGAGGAATAAATATGTCATCATCGCGGTTGACCGCCCCATGGGGACGCACAAAGGCGTATCCATCACGATGCAGATCGATCTTCCCGGCGACGAGCCGATCCCGCGTTATGTGACGCGGCTCCTCCGTCTTCTGCGGGCGCGCGCGCGCGGTCTTCTCCGGAACAGTCGACGGCAACGACCAGTGCTCGCGGTCCAGCTTCACCAGCGCTCCGCGAGCTGTCATGCGCGCAAGCTGTTCCAGCAGCAGACGCCGCTCAAGTCCGCCGCCAAGCCCAAGCTCGCGCACGAGCTGCTTATATCCGGCGCGCTGACCTGCCGAGCGCTCGATGCGCTTCAGCAGTTCATGGTCTGTCTGTTGATAGGACCTGCCCATTCACTCAGCATAACCAAACGCGCAAACTCAGTGGCGGGTAGAAACTCTGATCTTCTTATGCGGCGGCGCGGCCTCCTGCTGCTGCGGCGGTGGAGGAGGTATGCCCTTCACCTCCTTGAGCAGATCGGCGGCCTTTTGCAGGCTCGTCGCCGGCGTGGGGAGAAACTGCGTCTTCACCTCGTCCTCTTCTTCGCCGATGGTCTTGAACAGCAGCGCGCGCCCGGTGATGTGCACATGCGATTCGGTGATCTGCCAGATGCCCGGAGCGATCTCGCGCCGCTCCACGTTGAACGTGCCTCCGGCGTTCATGCGGCCCAGCAGGCCGAAGCCGAACTTCACGTCGCGGATGAGCCTTCCTTTAATTGTGACGATTCGATTCTGCGTCTTATGCACGACGATCTCGCCTTCCATGGCCGCAAAGACCCTCGACTCCATGTCCGGCGGACTGAATCTCGGGTTCGGCGTAAACGCCAGGATAATCATGTCATGGTCTTCGCCGCGGACGCTCCAGAGAAACGCATCCGGCAGCAGGCGCAGCATGTTGGCGGCGCGCTTGTCGTCCTGCTCGCCGTCCTTACGCTGTTTTTCCTGCTGCCGGGGATCGTTGACGAACGAGCGAATGCGCTCATCTTCGGCGCGCAGCTCGTCGTCGCTCAGGTGACGGCCATTCTGTTGCAGCTTCTTCCGGACCGAGCCGTGACCGGTCTCGATGACCAGGTAGAGCGCCTCGCCATCAGGCCTGCGGATGAGGTCCAGATACTCCCATCGCGACTGATCGGCGCGGTCGGCGTCCAACTCCGTCTGCACCGCGGTCCTTACGATTGCCTGCGCACGAGGATCCTGCTGCTGCGCCTGCGCGTGCAATCCTGCGGATAAAAAAGCTCCTGCAAAACCCCAGAGAACCCAACTTGCTCGCATCAGAAAACCAATCCCTTCTTTATCTGTTAGATGCAGAAGACCTATACTTGTCACCAGGATTTGGCGAGCGCAGGCCGCTGCCTCAAACCCCGGTGCTGCCGAATCCATTAGCTCCACGCGCCGCCGCGCCCAGCTCGGTAACTTCCTCAAAGTCCGCCTCGATGCGCTCGACGATGCGCAACTGTGCAATTCTATCGCCAGCATTTACGGCTACCGAGCTGCTGCTCAGGTTGGTCACGACCACCTTAATCTCGCCCCGGTATCCGGGGTCGATCACGCCGGCCAGCGTGGTAACGCCGCGCATCGCCAGGCCGGAGCGGTCCTCCACCAGAGCGCCATGCGTAGGCGGAAACTCCAGCGCAACGCCAGTCGAGACCGCCACCGTCGCGCCCGGTTCGACCTCCATCGCTACGGCAGCATACAAATCGGCGGCCAGATCGCCATACACTCCGCCGTGAGCATAGCGTGGCAACTGCGCCTCAGGCTTTAGTTTTACAACCTTGATCCGTACTCCACCCATCGATTCACCTCAAACATTTTTGGGAACAGCATTCTTCCGGTTGAGACGATAGACCTCCGTCTGCATGGAACCTACGCTAAACCCGTGCTCTCTGCCTGTTCGCGCGCGTGGTAGCTGGAGCGCACCAGCGGCCCGGACTCGACGTGCTTGAATCCCATGCCGAGGGCCTCGTGCTTGAGGAAGGCAAACTCCTCCGGCGTGTAGTAGCGCGTCATCGGCAGATGGTCGCGCGAAGGACGAAGGTACTGCCCGATGGTCAGGATCTCCACCTTGCGATCCACAAGGTCACGGAAGACGGCGAGCAGCTCGTGCATCTCCTCGCCCATGCCGACGATGATGCCCGTCTTGGTGACGATGGTCTTGTCGGTCTCGGCGGCGATCTCCTTGGCGTGCTCCAGAAAGCGCAGCGAGCGCTCGTAACGCCCGCCCGACTTCGCCACCCGGTAGAGCCGGGGCACCGTCTCGATGTTGTGGTTCAGGATATCGGGCTTCGCGCGAACGACCATGCGCAGAGACTCTTCGTTACCCTGAAAATCCGGCGTCAGAATCTCTACGCGACACGCGGGAGCCGCCTGTCGAATCTCTTCGACGACCTTCACGAACGCTTGCGCCGCGCCTATATTATCGTCGTCGCGGTTGACGCTGGTAACGACGGCATGATGCAGTCCAAGCTCGGCCACGGCACGGGCCACGCGGCGCGGCTCGTCGAAGTCGATTGGCTCCGGACGGCCCTTGGGGACTGCGCAGAATCCGCAGCGCCGCGTACATACATTGCCCAGCATCATGAAGGTAGCAGCGCGTTGATTCCAGCACTCTCCGATGTTGGGGCAGTGAGCGCTCTCGCAAACGGTGTGCAGCTTCATCTCGCGCGCCATCACCTTCAGGCCATGGAAGGTCTCTCCCATGGGAGCCTTGGCCTTCAGCCACGCCGGCTTCGGCTGCGGCGTTCGGGGAGTCAGATCGATCTGCACAAGCTCTGCGGCTGCGGGCGTCATCCCTTCCATTGTAGCCGCGAGCAGCCTTATCGCAGCCGTTGCCTCACCTCAGCTCGCGCCAGGTAAAGGAAGAACGCTAACGCAATCAGAGTGTGTACGAGATAAGAGCCTGCATGCGTTCTTATAAAGAGAAACAGGTACCCAAGACTCAGAGTGAGGCACGCGGCGAGCACAAGAGCCCATCCCCATCGGCGCAGCCGCAGCAGGCCAAAGATGCCTGCAACTAACAGAGCGCAGATCGACAACACTCCGATTCTGATTCTGCCCGCGGCAAAATCTAACACGAAGAACATATTCAGCAACGTCACTAACAACAGAAAGCCGCAGATCGCCGCGATTCCCGGCAACATGCCTTTGGTTATGCCTCTTTCGGTTTCGCTCTCACTGTTCATGCGCAGACCACGGAGCTATTGTCTCATCTGCCTGAAACTGCGCCACGGAAAAATGGCCGTCCCGGATGACGGAGACGGCCCGGATGCGTGAAAGGGAATAACGCCATGTTTTGCGCCGGAGCGATCCTGCCACATTGATCCGGCGAGCAGCCTCAAGGTGATTGCGATCAGAAAACAGCAGTACCGCAATAACTCAAACACGTGCAGAGTTACAGAGCTAACTAAATAACTACGCAATAAGCCTGCGCCGAAGCAATCCGGCCAGCCCCAAAATGCCGCTGCCCAGCAAGGCCAGCGGCCCCGGCTCCGGAGCGGCCATGGCCATCGTAGGCGCAATGCCGATGCCCGTGGTAGTAGTTCCAGTGAAACTCCACCCCGAGGCGCCGCTAACTGCCATCGTGATATTTCCGCTCTTATCGACACTGATGGTGAGAGTCTGCGCAGCGGAGCCGCTGCCAAAGACCAGAGTCTGGTTCGACATAGGAATCGAGACGCCGCCGCCCAGAGTGCTGTCGAGGCCGGTTAGATTGACAAAGGCATCCGTGTCTGTAATCTGCGTCGTTGTTCCATCGTTGCTAACGGTAAACATATCTTTACCGCTACTGTTTGAGTAGGTCACAGTGCCTGTGAGGACAATGCTCTCGGCTTTGGCAAGACCAGAGAGACTAAGGAATAGCACGGCAAAAAGTATTTTCTTCATAAGTATTTCTCAGCTTCCAGCTTGAGGATTTTGATGGTTTTGCTGGAGCAATTGCGATGCCAAAACCGGAACGGTCTACATGTAACAAAAATAAGAACATAAAAGAACTATATTTCTGCAGTTTCTTTTACTCGTAGTGGAGAGAGAGTTTATTACCCAGCAAGAGGGAAATTATTTTTCTCAGTTACAACCAGAAAAAGGCCGTTCCTGCTGGGGAACGGCCTGGCCTGAAAAAGGGAAGGGAAACTGGAGTGACATTTGTAACTGGATTCGTTCTTTATCAATTACTAACCGGAAAGCCAGCCCTCTTGCGGGGATCGATCCAGAAACCGGACGGCCTGCATGAACGCAGTCCGAACTATGTATCATCATCCTCGGACACTAACATGAAGTAGTTATCGCCGCAATTACCGGAACAGACTAGGCGAAGAATCTGCGACGGATCACACCAGCCAGCCCCAGCGCGCCGGTACCAAGCAAGGCCAGCGATCCGGGTTCAGGAACAGCGGGTACAGGAGTAACGCCAGTTACCGTTCCCGAGAAGTTCCAGTCGATGGAGCCGGAGGTGATGTCAATGAGGATGACTCCATTGTTGTTGATGGCATTCACCGCGACTGTATTCGAAATAGTATTGTTGCAGGCGCCCAGATTCGGTCCGCAGACCAATCCTCCGAATATATACAGGGGCACGGACTGATCTTCTCCAAAGGAGAGATCGAGACCGCCGCCTTTACCGGTCAGGTTCAAAGAGCCGTTGGCAGCGGATAGATTGATCGACCCGAGGCCATTGCCGTTATTGTCGTAGCTAATCGTGGAATTAGCGCCATCGTTGGTGAGAGTAAGTAAGACGTTGTTTATCGTCGCGGAATACATGGCGCCACTGTTCGTAACGATGGTGCCTGTAAGCTGTACGGAGGTGATGTCGTCTGCTTTGGCAAGACCAGTCAGACCCAGGAAAAGCGCCACTAAAAGAAATTTCTTCATAATTTCCCAACCCTTGCAATCGTTATGTTCATCGAAGGAAACCAGCCTGCGGGGCAAGGGATCGTTCGATGACACTTACTACGCAATTTCCGTGCCAGAATAGACGCAACCGCGCAACCTGTGCAAACAAGGTAAGTTAGAGCGATCCGCTTATGGCGGAGTGATCTTTATGGCAGAAAAAGGTAATTTAATTTCTCACCCGGCAGGGCAATTTTTTGCATTCTCTGAAGATGGTTGCGGACTGTGTGTCGGCTTGCACAATCGAGGCAGCCGCTAAGTGGCCGGTAAGCGTGGTATCTAAACAATTCCGGAAGGCCGCTCGGAGGACGGCTGCTCAGAGGACTGCTGCGCCGACCTCTTTCGGCTCAGGACGATGCGGCGTCGGCGTTTGCTCTCCGAGGCGTGATCGATCTTCTTCCAGAACGCTACGAAGTAGTCCACCGCCGAGACGATCGAAACAATCGTCATCCAGTAGATCGCCGTGATCGCAATGACGCGGACGGCGATGACGAAGCCCCCGCCCAGGTTCGGGAACCAGAGCCAGTAATCCCAGCGGTGCGCCAGAATGGCGGCCACCACTGAGACCACCTGAATCACGGTCTTCAGCTTGCCGACATCGCTGGCTTCGATGGTGAAGCCCTCCGCCGCGGCGATCGAGCGCAGCCCCGAGACCAGAAACTCCCTGCCGATGACCACGACGGCGATCCACGGAGGCACGATCTCGGGAGTAAACCGGATCAGCGCGATGTAGGCCGCCGAGATCATCAGCTTATCGGCCAGCGGATCGAGCAGCATGCCCATGGTGGTGATCTGTCCGCGGCGACGCGCCAGGTAGCCGTCCACGCCGTCGGTGATGCTGGCAAGGATGAAGACGGCGGAGGCAAGCAACTCCTGTTCGCCTCCGCGGAGGCCGCTGGCGCCGTGTCCCTGGAAGGGAAACGCCGGCGAAAGCATCCAGATGAGCAGAGGAATCGAGGCGATTCGGCTCATCGTGATGGAGTTCGGAAGATTCATGGCGGCGCAGGTCTCTCGGAAAGATCGCGCGGTCGCCCGCGCAGAGAAGAGACAATGACATTCTTTCACATCGCGGCATGGCCTCGCGAAGTTGAACTTTTTTCTTGACACCCGTATCCGCCAGGCCTAGCCTGAACATGGCTGCTGGAGACAGCGGCTCGGGTTTCGTAGCCCGCTCGGAATAGGCGCACACTGCGCCTTCCCGGCGCATTTTTCATGTGCGCAGCACCTCCACCTATGAGCGGAGTTGCGGGAGGGCGTTTGCCCTGCCGGTTTCCTATTCCACCGGTCTACGAACCCGTATGCTCCGCTCGCCCTTTTTAACAGAGTGCGCGGATTTACATGGGCTGGAGTTGCCTCTCCGCAAGGAAGGCAGCGCTCTTAGAAAGGCGATGGTAAACTCCAGCCCTTCAGGTCAGGCGTAGATGCCGCGCTGCTTGATTGTGTATGCCACACGATCGACCGCCAGCATGTAGGCCGCGATGCGGTTGTTTACCTTGTGGTTCTCGGCGTAGCCGATCACGTCGCCGAAGCTCTGCGTCATGATGCGGTCGAGTCTGTGGTTGACCTCTGGCTCGGTCCAGAAGTAGCCCATGCGGTCCTGTACCCACTCGAAGTAGCTGGCTGTGACGCCTCCGGCGTTGGCCAGAATGTCCGGTATGACGAAGATGCGCTTCTCGGCCAGAATCTCGTCGGCAACCGCCGTCGTCGGCCCGTTGGCTCCCTCGCAGAGAATGCGGCACTGCAGCTTATCGGCGTTGCGGCTGGTGATGACGTTCTCGGTTGCGGCAGGAATCAGAATGTCGCACGGGCGCGTCAGGAGTTCGTCCTTGTCGGCTGGCTCGGCTCCGGCGAATCTGGTGACGGAACCCGTCTTCGTGCGGTGTTCGATCAGAGCCGGGATATCGATTCCCTTGGCGTTGTAAACGCCGCCGTCCCACTCGGCGATGCCGACGATGGAGTACCCCTTCTTATGCAGGTGGCGAGCTGCATTCGAGCCGACGTTTCCGAACCCTTGCACGATGACGCGGCAGCCCTCGACACTGACGCCCAGGTGCTTTAGCGCGCTGTCGCAGACCACCGAGACGCCGCGGCCTGTAGCCTCAGTCCGCCCGCGCGAGCCGCCGATGTTGACCGGCTTGCC
>WQYS01000067.1 GCA_009781125.1 Acidobacteriaceae bacterium
TCTTCACCTGATCGATCTTGAAGGCATGCGTCAGATCGTGGACGAGCTGGCGCGGAAGCTCACACTCGCTGATGGTTTCACAGAGCGCCACAAAGACCGGATGCAGGCTCCGCTCGGGCGTGTCGTAGCACTCGTCGAGCATGGCGTCCCACGCATCGAGCAGTCGCAGCGCTACGGCGCGGTCGCTGACCTCATCGCCAAGATCGTCGGCCACGCGGCAGTAGGCATAGAGGCTCTCAAAATGCGGCCGCACCTTGCGCGGAAGCAGAAAGGTGGCAACGTGAAAGTTCTCGTAGTGAGTCGTTGCCAGATCGCGACACCAAGCCTGTGCTTCGTCCAGCGTTGGACGCTCAGGAGGCGTCCGGTACTCAACCGGCGCGCCAGCCAGAGCTTGTGCGGCAGGCAGCGTTGGCTCGCTCACCTCGGAGCCACCTCGACCCCTGTGGGAAAGACCGCAGTCTTGATGTAGAGCTTGCCTTCTTTGCGGATCATCATGCCCTGAAAGAGATCGGGAACCTGATCGAGCGTAGTTCGGCCAGTGATGATGGCATCGCACTTGAAGCGTCCGCTGGCGACGAGGTTCAAGGACCTGCGGCAAGCCTCCGGCGTGTGGTGAAAGCTCGACAGTATCTTAATGTCCGAGTAGTGAAGGCGGTCGGTGTCCACCTGCATCTTGGTGCCGCTGGGCGGGCCTCCGAAACAGTTGACAACTCCACCCTTGCGCGCCATATCGACAGCCCATTCCCATGTGGTTTGAGAGGCAGCGGCTTCAATCACAACGTCTGCGCCACGGCCTCCCGGAGTCAACGCGCGCGCCGCGGTAATCACATCTTCAACGGCGACAGTATGAACGACCGCGGACGCTCCGAAGAGCTTGGCCGCGGCAATCTGTTCCTTGCGGTCGACGACAGCAATGACATCGACACCAGCCAGCGAGGCGACATGCATGTGCATGAGGCCGATAGGACCGGCTCCGATCACGATCATGCTGTCGCCAAGCCGCGCGCCGGTCTGCTCGAAGCCGCGCATAACGCAGGCCAGCGGCTCGGTCATCGCGGCGTGTTCAAAGGGAACCGAGTCCGGGATGCGGAGCGTGTTCTTTTCGACAATGCGGGCGGGGATGCGGATGTACTCGGCATAGGCTCCGTTGTTGAAGAGAAGATCTTCGCACAGGTTCTGCTGGCCATGGCGGCAGAAGAAGCACGCATCGCAGGGAGCGGAGTTCATCGCCACCACGCGATCGCCTACGCGGAAGCTGGTGACGCCCGCGCCGACCTCGCTGACCGTGCCTGCCAGCTCGTGGCCAAAGGGCACCGGAGGCTTCAGCATGCGGGCATGATATCCACGCCGATAGACCTTGACATCGGTTCCGCAGGTGAGCGCTGCTCCGACCTGCACAATGATCTCTCCAGCCGCCGCGCGAGGCGTCGCCACCTGCTCCAGCCGGAGATCCTCCCTGCCGTATAACACTGCTGCCATCATCTGTTTCATTCCGTTCTATTTTCTCACCTGAGGAGAAATTTTACCGCGAGACAGGAATCATTCGATGCACCAAGTAGGCTGGAATCGTCAATAAGCCCTGCATCTGATAGTCTGGGCCTGAGAACGACATGGCCTTTGTCTCGCTGGAAGACTTTGTTAAGCAAAAGGTTGCGACTGTGCAGGAGTATGCCATCCTGTCGGCGCAAGGCCTTGCCAACATCGCTTCGGCGCCGCGCTACTGGGCCGACCTCTTCGTCCAGATGGATTCGATCGGCCTCGGTTCGCTACCCATCGTTCTACTGACAGGATTCTTTACCGGCGCCGTGCTGGCGCTTCAGTCCGCCACCGCGCTGAATGCCTTCGGCGCCGTCTCGAAGACCGGAGACCTGGTTGCTCTATCGATGGTCAAAGAGCTTGGGCCGGTGCTGACGGGGCTGATGGTCTCGGGGCGCAACGCCTCCGGCATCGCCTCGGAACTCGGCTCCATGAAGGTGACCGAACAGATTGACGCCATGCGCGCGCTGGGCACCGATCCTGTGCGCAAGCTGGTCACGCCGCGCCTCTATGCCACCATCATCATGCTCTTCTTCCTGACCATCGTGGCCAACGCCGTCGGAATGGCTGGCGGAGCGGCGGTGAGCGTCTTTATGAAGAACCTGAATGCCTCGACCTATTTCCATAGCTCGATACGGGCGCTTGCCTATGCGGACGTAATTCAGGGAATGACCAAACCCTTCTTTTTCGGCTTTATCATTGCCTCGGTAGGGTGCTTCTACGGCATGAGGACCCAGGGCGGAACCCAGGGCGTGGGCCGGTCCACAACCCAGGCGGTCGTGGTCTCCTCGGTCTTCATCATTGTCGTGGACTTCCTCCTGACTCGCGTCATGATCGACATCTTTGGACGATAACGCAAATTGTGACAATGACGGAAAATCTTCAAACCGGCGCGTTGCAGGAATGGAACCAACAAGCTCCTGAAGAGCCTGTTGTTGTCTTTGAGAATGTGTCCATTGCCTTCGACGCTAAGCCTGTTCTTGAGGACATCTCGTTCGCCGTGCAGCCAGCCGAAACGCGCATCATCCTCGGGCCTTCGGGATGCGGCAAATCGGTGCTGATGAAGCTGGTCAACGGACTTCTTCGCCCCGATTCGGGCAGAATCCGCGTATTTGGCGAGGAGATCACGGCGATTCCGGAACGCGAACTCTACCCGCTGCGCGCGCGCATCGGCATGGTCTTTCAGGAGTCGGCGCTGTTCGACTCGCTCTCGGTCGAAGAGAACGTGGCCTACCGCCTGAACGAGCAACAAGTCCCGGAGGCCGAAACCCACGAGCGCGTCGTCGAGGCGTTGCGCTTTGTCGAGCTGGAGCAGGCCATCGACAAATTCCCCGCCGAGTTATCCGGCGGCATGAGGCGGCGCGTCTCTATTGCGCGCGCCATCGTCTCCAGGCCCGATCTGATCCTGTACGACTCGCCCACCGGCGGACTGGACCCGATCACCAGCTCGACCATCATCGAGCTGGTTCTCAAGCAGCGCGACGTCGGCCACACCACCTCGCTGGTGATCTCGCACCGTCTGCAGGACGCCTTCGCTCTGGCGATGAATCACTTCAACCCCGCGACCGGCAGTATGGAACCCAATCCCCGAGGCGAACTCGACCAGTCAACGAAGTTCCTGGTGCTGAACGAAGGACGAATCGTCTTTGACGGCACCACGCTGGAGCTAGTCCGCACGACCGATCCCTGGCTGAAGGACTACCTCTCCTGAGCGAAGTCTCTCCCAGGCTTCTTCAGGCGGCGGACACCAAAGGCATCCAGTTTGCCGTCTATGCTGAGAATGGGCAGATCGTGCAGGATGGCGTGCGCGGCGATCATGCGATCAAAGGGATCGGCATGGGAGTCCGCGAAGCGCGCGGCGCGCATCATGACCTCGGGCTCCAGAGAATGAAGTGTAAATCCAAGACGTTCGATGTTGGTGATCAGGTCACTTTCGAACTCTGCCGCCTCGATCAGCTTACCGCGCCTCACCTTGAAACTGATCTCGTAAACAGACGCCGCTGATACATGAATTTCGTTGTCAAAATGCTCGATCAGGTCACTTGCCCATCTCTCGATGCGGTTCGGTTTGAGGGCAGACCAGAGAAGATAGTGCGTGTCTATGAAAAATCTCACTCATCCTCACAGTTCCATCCCCGTATTTCGTCTGCAGGAAGTTCGTCGAAGTCGGCAGGAATCTCAAAGTTGGGATTGTAAAACAGGCCTAAGGGACGCTTCTTTAGCGGCTTCACGGATACGATCATGGCCACAGGCGTCTTTTTCCGTCCTGAGGTCAGAACCACCTTTTCCCCTCGTTGCGCCCGCTTTACCAGATCGGAAAGCCGGGTCTTCGCCTCGAACATTGTGGCGTGGACCATCCCACCCTCCATAAACTGCTAAGATTATGTTAGCTAATAAATAACCGTATCGCAAGGCAAAAAAACGGCCCCTCGCGTGAGGGGCCAATCTGCCTTGGTTCTCTCTGGTTAGGAGAGTCTTTTGCCGAGTTTCGATCTGCGTCGTAGCCCGGCAAAATCTGTTCGTCTCCGGCAGACCGTATGAAACTCGGCCCAGGCATGCCGGAAAGCTGGCCTTAGTGGTTCGAGTCGTCCGGGGGATTGCTCACCCCGTTTCTCTGCGCATTGTTCGCCACCGCCGAGTCCATGGTCGCCAGGCTGTTCTGCAACAGCGTTACTACGACCTCGTTGGAGACCGGCCGGTCGCCCGCCGCATTCCGCCCCAAACCGGTGCGATAGATGCGGAAGACCGGAACATTATGCTCGATGACAAGATAACGAACCACGGAATCAGCCATGGCCTGTGACGTCTGCACGCCACTGCGGCTGAATCCCTGAACTTCGACGATGTACCCCTTCTTGCTGCTCAACTGGGCGGCTACGTCGTCCAGATCCGATCTGCCCTTAGGCCCAAGAGCGGTGCGGCCCGCTGCAAACGGAACCTCAACCGATGAAACCTCTTTGTATTGGTCCAGATTGCTCACCGTGTGGTTCAGCGAGTCGGTGCGGTTGCTGGCGTCGGTAGCCGTCGCCTGCGCTGCATTGGCTTTATTGCCTGCTTCGGTGGCGTGCTGGTCGGCGGTGTTGGCGGCGTTCATGGCCCGGTTGATTCCGGCTGTTGCGCGCGCGTCTACGTCGCGGATATCGTTGGCGTTCTTGGCCTGAAGCTGATCGAGCTCGTTAGCGCGGTCTTTAATGGGATCGACCTGCCGGTGAACCCATCGCTTGCGGGCAAACGGATTCGCCTTGCCCCAGAAGCCCTCCCGGGAGTCGTTCTGGAGAGGCTTGCCGGTTGCGTAAGTGGACTTATCGTCCGGGTTAGTTGTTCCTGTTCCACTGGCCACCTGGGGAGTAGCCGCCTCTTGAGCGGTTGGCGGAGTCGTCTGGCTGGATTGCTGGGAAGTTGAATCCTGTGCCTGCAAACCCAAAGCAGTCCCCAGTACGAATACGGAGAGACCAACCGTAAATGTCGTCTTCTTCATTGTTTGTTACTCCTGAGTCCGGTTGTCTAGTCGTACAGACACGACGGTAAGAGCACTCCGTGTGCCAAACTGAAACCGTTCAGGCAAGTAAATGGAAACAATGAACTTACTCGATATACAGGGTCCGGACTTTAAGGCGGGAATCATCCGGCTTGCGCAATTTCTTCCGTCCCGCTGGTAACTATTGCCAGGTGTTTTTGGGGTTTTCAACGTACTCTGCGCCTGAACCATGCTGCAAAAAACCTGATTTCCGCGGGGCGCTTCACTGAGGTAACTATCTTGTCTGCACACTGATGATGCGAACCTCAGGCATCTGGCGGTTCCAGTTCTCGGCAATCGATTCGAAGATGAGCCGGAACTCCCGCTCGTCTCCCGGTCTCAGGGGCGCAGCCGCCACGGTCTGAGTATCCACGGCAGGCACGCGAGTCCGTATGAGCGTCAGAGGCATCGTCATGACCTGCGGAGCCAATCCCTCGTCGTTGCGGAAGATCACCTGCACGGTTGCGGCGGTGACGGTCTTCTCTCCGGCGTTGTGAATGACGCCATCTAGAAAGGTCGAGCTTCCGCCCAGAAGGTTTGCCGACTGGCTCATCTGCAATCCCGAGACGGGCAGGCTGACGGCATAGGCCGCCAGCGGCTGAACCGTGTTCGTGACCTCGGTCTTCCTGCCTCTTTCGACAATCACGAAGACGGCAAGAAGAGCCAGCACGATAACGCCGGCCACGATCAAGGCCGGCATCGACATTTTGCCGCTCTGCGGGGATGCTGGTCCGAACTCAGGCGCGTTGACGTGTTTGTAGTTTTTTTCACTCATAAGCCCGGATTCTATACCCGGTTTGCCGAGAATACGAGTCCCCTGCCGGCGGACACAATTTCATTGGAATTTAACTTCGCACAGAAGCCCGGCGTGACAGAATTCCGGTAGCAGCCATCAAACTCTAGAGTGAGGAAGCTCCCCCATGTCCTCCCCATCCGCCAAAGCGCCAGAC
The DNA here is from genome assembly GCA_009781125.1 of Acidobacteriaceae bacterium. Next base: position 6,004 of record WQYS01000067.1, read on the forward strand.
GACGCTCCTGAAGCTGTCCAGGCATCTGCTGCGGTTCCCGAGGACGGCGCGCGCGTCCCGCCCGGCACTGCTCCGGACACGGCAGAGTGTATCTATCGGATCGCCGCCATCACAACGGGATTCGCTCTGTTGATGACGGCGCTGTAGGGATGCCCGTTGCAGAGTTCAGGAGAAGTCTGCCCGCCTGAACTTCTTGCGGAAGTCCGCGCCGTGCATCTCCACCACCACGCACATCTCCTGCAACCGCGACAGCATCCGGTCGCCGATGCGGTCGCCCAGGGTCTCTTCGCGCACCGCCCCATCAGCTTTGGCAAGCAGCGACTCCTGATTGACGTAGTTGGTCGTGAGGATGGTCGTGCGCTTGTCGTTGTAGCGCGTGTTGAGGACATGCGCCACCATGTCCCAGACCCAGTCGGTAGGCTTGGCTGCTCCCAACTCGTCCAGAACCAGCACGTCGGCGTCGAAGACAGGCTGCAGAATCTCGCTCTCCGTCTCCCGAACCTGTGGATTGAAGCTGTTCTGCACCTTCTTCAGCAGGTCGCGATAGTCGTAGAACAGGCCCGAAGCGCCGTGCTCCACCACGAGAGCTCTCAGGATTCCCACGGCAAGGTGTGTCTTGCCGACCCCGATCATTCCGGTCAGCAGCAGCCCCTTTCCCGACTTCTTCTCCAGCGGATAGTCTTTGACAAAGCCGCGGGCAAGCACCAGCGCCTTTCCCAGCGAGCGGTGCGCTCCGGGAAACTTGGTGTCGAAGTCTTCCAGCAGACAGTGCTCGTAGCGCGTGGGAATCCCCGCCCGCTTCAGCCGCAGGGCAGCACGCTGCTCGATGCGGCAGTCGCAATCCTCGGCAAACTGCCGCCCCTCGCGCTCGATGATCCGCAGACCCATGCCTTCGCATTTTGGACAGATTTCAGCCATGTGTTTCCATGATAATTTGGGTGCCCCATTCATGCCGCAGTATTATCGCGGCATGAATGGGCACCCAGGTTTATGCGCAGGGACGAGTTACGCCCAGTAACTCCGGTCGAGCGTCCTGTATTGAATGGCTTCGGCGATGTGCTTGACTCCAATATCCGGAGCGGCCTCCAGATCGGCAATCGTCCGCGCCACCTTCAGAATGCGGTCGTGCGCGCGCGCGCTGAGTCCCTGCTGCTGCATCGCCCGTTCGAGCAGCCGCTCGGCGTCGCTTGCCAGCTCGCAGAAAGTGCGAATCTGCTGCGTGTTCATCTGCGCGTTCGCAAAGACGCGCCGCGAGGCCGCCCGCACTGAACCCGCCGTCCGCGTCTCTGCCGCGCTGAACCGGGCATATTGCCGTTTACGCGCCGCCAGCACCCGCTCGCGTATCTCCGCCGAGCCTTCTGAGGCCGCGCCGCCGCGCAGCTCCTTATACTGCACCGCCGGAACCTCGATGTGAATATCGATACGATCCAGCAGCGGTCCGGAGACCTTCGACACATACCGCTGAATCATCGGCGGCGTGCACCGGCACTCGCGGCTCCTGTCGTTGAAGTATCCGCAGGGACACGGATTCATGGCCGCCGCCAGCATGAACCGCGCCGGAAAGCTCAAGCTCATGGCCGCGCGCGAGATGGTCACCACGCCGTCCTCCAGCGGCTGGCGCAGCACCTCAAGCACGTTGCGCGGAAACTCCGGAAGCTCATCGAGAAACAGCAGGCCGTTGTGCGCCAGCGAGACTTCGCCGGGCCGGGGAATCACTCCGCCGCCGATCAGCCCGGCGTCAGAGACCGTATGGTGAGGCGAACGAAAGGGACGGTTGGCAACCAGTCCCTGCTCGGCGTCCAGCACGCCCGCCACCGAGTGAATCTTGGTTGTCTCCAGCGCCTCCTCAAAGCGCATGGGAGCCAGAATCGACGGCAGCCGCTTGGCCAGCATCGTCTTGCCCGAGCCGGGAGGCCCGATCATCAGAATGTTGTGTCCGCCCGCAGCGGCGACCTCCAGGGCGCGCTTGGCCACGTGCTGGCCGCGCACGTCCTTGAAGTCGTAGGGGAAGTGCTGCATCCGCTCCAACAGATCGCGGGGGTTGATCTCAAGCGGAGCAGGCAGCGCAGCGCCTCTTGCCGCCAAATTCAGCAACTCGCGGACCTCAAGAAGATTGTGAACCGGATAAACCTTCACGCCTTCGACCACCGCAGCCTCACGGGCGTTGCAGGCGGGAATCACCAGGTTCGTGATTCCGTGTGCGCGTGCGGCCACGGCCATCGGCAGCACTCCCTGAACAGCGCGCAGGCTGCCGTCCAGTCCAAGCTCGCCCGCCAGCAGAAAGTTGTTCAGGTCCTTGATCTCAAGCGCTCCGTAAGCGCCGAGGATGCCCACGGCAATGGGAAGGTCAAACCCCGAGCCTTCCTTCTTCAGGTCGGCAGGAGCCAGATTGATGGTGATGCGCACCGGAGGCAGATCGAAGCCGGAGTTGCGAATCGCCGAGCGCACCCGGTCGCGGCTTTCGCGCACGGCGGCGTCGGGAAGCCCCACCGTGGCGAACTGTTCCTGCTGCACCATGATTGCGGAGAAATCGACCTCCACATCAATGATGTGAGCGTCGATCCCGTACACTGCCGCACTGCGAGCCTTGAAAAGCATTCCGAGCCTGATAAATCCTTGAGGCAGAAATTCTTGGCGAGTATAGCACCGTAGGTGTCACGCCATATCCATTATTATCAATTAGGAACCGCCATGATAATAAAACCTGTCAAGAGCGACTTGGCGAGAATTGACCGTATGCGCGATGTCGATATCGACTACTCGGATATCCCCGCGCTGGACAAAATGTGTTTCAAGAAAGCAACAGTTAAGCTAGAGACATGCAAGCTGAAATCGTCGCCGCCGGTTCCGAGCTGCTGACGCCGTACAGGCAGGACACCGACTCGCTCTATCTCACCGGCGGACTCAACGACCTTGGCGTCACGGTTGCGTTCAAGACCATCGCAGGCGACAGCCTGCGCAATCTCACCGATGCCGCCCGCATTGCGCTGGCGCGCGCCGACATTGTTATCTTCACCGGCGGGCTCGGCCCTACCGAAGACGACCTCACACGAGAAGCTGTAGCGGCGGCGCTGGGACGGCCTCTGCGCTCGGACCCCGCCGTGCTGGAGGCGATCCGGCGCCGGGCTGCGGCGCATAACTATCCCTTCCCCGAGAACAATCGCAAGCAGGCCGATGTGATCGAAGGAGCAACGGTTCTCCGTAACGATAATGGCAGCGCTCCGGGCCTGTTTCTTGACACCACGCATCAGGGCCAGCGCAGAATCATGCTGCTGCTGCCCGGCCCGCCGAAAGAGCTCATGCCTATGTTCGAGCAACAGGCCAGACCGCTGCTGGCCGCCGCGCTGCCGAAGCGCTTTCTGGCGCGGCGCATGTTGCGCATGGCTCTGCAGCCGGAGTCGAGCGTCGATGCGCGCACAGCCCCGATCTATCGGCGCTACGCCGACGTCGAGACGACCATCCTCGCAGGCAAGGCCGAGATTCAGCTTCACTTCTCCTGCGCCAAGGCGAGTCTCGCGGAGGCGCAGGCGCGCGTCGACGAGGTCTGCTGCTGCGTCGAAGCAGAGATGCACGAGGACGTCTTCTCTGACCACGGCGAGTCTCTGGCGGAGGTCGTCGTGCACAGGCTCGACGAACTGAACCTGACGCTGGCGGTCGCTGAAAGCTGCACCGGAGGCCTGCTGGCCGCGCGCATCACGGATGTTCCCGGCTGCTCGCGCAGCTTTCTCGGCGGAGCCGTGGTCTACACCAATGCTCTGAAGACAGCCTTCGCCGATGTCCCGCCAAGCCTTCTCGCCGATCATGGCGCAGTCAGCGAGCAGGTGGCCGCGGCGCTCGCCGAAGGCATTCGCAAGCGGACGGGAGCCGCCATCGGCATAGGCATTACAGGCATCGCCGGACCAACGGGCGCTACCGCCGAGAAGCCCGTCGGCCTCGTCTATATCGCTCTGGCGCAGGAAGGCAAGACCCGCGCGAAAAAGCTCAACCTGATGGGCGACCGCGAAAATATCCGCTGGCGAGCCAGCCAGCACGCGCTGGAACTTCTTCGCCGATCATTAGCGTGACTTGCTAAACTCAATGTTGTACAGAAAA
>WQYS01000068.1 GCA_009781125.1 Acidobacteriaceae bacterium
GATCTCACATGGAAAGCATGAACAGTCCAACCGATTCTGCTTTTCCGTATGGTTCTTCGGCTAGGAAAAAAATACAGGGATCCTTCGCTTCGCTCAGGATGACGATTTCAATGGTGGGATCGATGTTCTACACCATTTGTCAAACAGCTCTAAAACCGCCCGTTAGACTATGTTCGAGATTGAATGAGACACTTTGCCGCTGGCTCCACAGAGGGGCCAGCGGCAAAGCAACCGCAACCTGACAACCTTCCTGAGTAACAGGGAAGATTAAAGTTGCGGAAAATTCCGGAGACTACCAATGGGCCACGGATACCGGGAGTACCACTGGGGCGGCTACCGGGGGTGCTACTGGGCTGACTACCGGGGGTGCTACCGGGGATGCCATAGCGGGTATCGCAAAACTCCCAATCAGAGCCATAAGTGCAAGTGTCTTTTTCATACTCAATCTCCTCGCTGTATGGTTGAACAACGTTAGTGTTTGAACCGCACGTTACCTCTGTACAGTCCACGGCCTGCTCTCACTGGACCTTGATGGTTATGGTCCTTGTGGCATAGTCCGCCGCAACATCGGGCGTAAATGCCACTGCGAGAACTTCGTCGTCCTTTGCTGAAAGGGCGAGCGGAGCGATGCAGGTTAGCAGACCGGGAATAATAGAAACCGGCAGGGCTTGCGCCCTCCCGCACGCTCCACTCGTAAGTGGAGGTGCTGCGCAAAATAAAAATGCGCCTGGGAAGGCGCAGTGCGCCTATTATTCAAAACGGGCTGCTAAACCCGAGCCGCTGTCTCCAGCAGCCATGCTCAGATTATGACTGGTTGATGCGGGTGTCAACAAAAATAGTGTTGGCTGCATAAAAATTGTGAATGTTTGCACGGATTTTCCCGAGCGCCTGCGGCGCTTAGACGACGGCGGAATTATTGGCGGATGTCAGATGCCGCTGCCGGGCTGGCTCCGTTCGGATTGGATGGCATCAACGGCATCGCGTCCGTCAGCGTAAAGACGAGCTGGATATCCTTTGGCAGCGAAGCCTGGCGATCCGATTTCAGCCAGATGTACGTGCTCACGCCTGCTCCGACGCCTGCGCCGACCGCCGCTCCAACACCGCCGCCGATCATGGCTCCGGCCACGGCTCCTCCTCCGGTCGCCAGCGAGATCACGGCAAGATCCTGCACCGTGTTGTCACTTTTCTTTACCGTGCCTTCGCTGCCGAGCTTCACCCCATGGGCGGTGATGTTGCTCAGTTGCGCATGAAGCCGGTACTCGGTGCCGTCGGGCAGTGTGATGGTGCGCGGCTCCAGATGAAGCGCCGCTCCTCCTGTGAACCGGCGTCCGCGGCGGACCTCCGTAACCCGTCCGTGGAGAATCGATCCGGCTGGAATGACGACCTGCTGCCCCTTCATGAGCGGCTGCGTCAGCTCGGCTGAGAACGGCGTTCCGGGCAGGGTCGTCTTGCTGGAGATGTCGTTGAGCACCCGCGCATAGATCAGCGTGCCTTCGCTGAAGGCATGTTCGTCATCGGGCACGCTGGTGACGATCTCGGCGTCGGGATCGAAGGGCTTAGCCGGACTGGCCGTGGCGGGGCTGCTCGGAGCGGAAGTCTCTGGTTTGTAAGGGACATATGGGCCGTACACGACATCGGCTGGAGGCGCGGCCTGAGCCGCCGGAGCCAGTGTCCCGGGGCTGGGCTTCGCCAGCGGACGCCGTCCCGGGCTCGGAGTTGGCTGGTCCGTGGTGATGGCGGAGTCGTCCGGATGCGAGACTCCGGTGCGTTCGTCATCCTGCTGCGCCACGGACGGCAGTCCTGCCAGCAGCAGAACCGCGGTTGCCAGAGCGATCGATATCTTCATGCGCGACCATCCTTGGAATGGATAAATGGGAACCGGAACCAGCTGGATTCCCTAAAAATAGATGCTGCCAGTGGGCCGTCGACTCTAAAGTTGAGACTCCATTCCCTTATAAAAGGGTAGAATCCATGCCATTAAGACAGATGCAAATTCAGCGGCGGGGAATCGATTCTGCTACTGGGCTGCGGTAATTCCGGTACAACCATCCGGCGGCATCTGACCAGTCGCGACCGTTTGGGTGCCCGGACTGCTGCTGCCGGCCGGGAACCGAACGGCTGACCATTGGCATCCAAATGGTAAAATGAAGGATTGACATGCCTTTAAAGACATTGTTTTTAAATCCGCCTTCTTTTGAAAACTTCGATGGCGGCGCCGGTTCCCGCTGGCCCGCGACGCGCGAGATCGAGTCCTACTGGTACCCGGTGTGGCTGACGTATCCGGCTGGAATGCTGGAGGGCTCGCGGCTGCTGGACGCTCCGCCGCACCACGTCTCCGCCGAGGAGACCATCGAGATCGCCAAGGGGTACGAGTTTCTGGTGTTGTTCACCTCGACCGTGGCCTGGAGCGGCGATCATGGACTGGCGCGGGCCATCAAGCAGGCCAATCCGGCCATCCGCATTGCCTTCGTCGGGCCTCCGGTGACGACCGACCCCGAGCGCGCTCTCAACGAGTGCGAGGTCATCGATTTCATCTGCCGCCGCGAGTTCGAATTCTCTGTGGTGGAGTACGCCAATGGCAAGCCGCTCGGCGAGATTCTGGGCATCAGCTACAAGGACGCCAACGGCGTGATCCGCCACACCCCGGACCGTCCGCAGGTCGAAGACCTGGACGCGATGCCGTGGGCTACGAAGATTTACGCGCGCGATCTGGACGTGACGAAGTACAACGTTCCGTTCCTTCTGCATCCATATATTGCGCTTTACACCACCCGCGGATGCCCGGCGCAGTGCACCTTCTGCCTGTGGCCGCAGACGCTCTCGGGGCATGCGTGGAGGAAGCGCTCGGCAGACGACGTCGCCGCCGAGTTGAAATGGGCCAAAGAGAACTTCCCTCAGGTAAAGGAGTTCTTCTTCGACGACGACACCTTCAACATCCAGAAGGCGCGCACCATTGAGTTGTGCTCCAAGCTGAAGCCGCTGGGGCTTACCTGGTCCTGCACCTCGCGCGTGACCACCGACCGCGAGACGCTGAAGGCGATGAAGGACGCGGGCTGCCGGTTGCTGATCGTCGGCTTCGAGTCGGGCGATCCGCAGATTCTGAAGAACATCAAGAAGGGCGCGACGGTCGAGCGCGCGCGCGACTTCGCCAAGGATTGCAACGACCTCGGACTGGTTGTTCATGGAGACTTCATTCTGGGCCTGCCCGGCGAGACCAGGGAGTCGATCCGCAACACCATCAACTTCGCCAAGACGCTAGACTGCGAGACCATACAGGTCTCGGTGGCGCACGCCTATCCGGGCACGGAGTTCTACGACTACGCCCGCCGCAACAACTTCATCACCAACGACAAGATGGAGGACGGCGGCGGCCACCAGATGGCGCACATCGAGTATCCGGGCCTGCCGACCGAGTACGTCATGGAGATGGTGCACCGCTTCTACGACGAGTATTATTTCCGTCCCAAGGCGGCGTTCCGCGTGGTCTGGAAGGCGATCGTAAACCGCGACATCGCGCGGCTCTATGTCGAGGCTAAGAGCTACATGAAGCTGCGCAAGCAGCGCTACGCCGCAGCGGCGGAGAAGGCCGCGCAGCACGCGGAGCAGGAATCCGTCAGCCAGAACGCCTGATGGCTCGCCGACGGATGAAACATGCGCTCAGACCATCGCAGTACGCGATCCTCGTCGCGGTGATGCTGACGGCTTCGGTTGGCGACACGCTGCTCTCACGCGGCATGGCGCAGATGGGAGTCGTGGATCTGCATCATCTCGGCAAGCTGTGGCTGGCTCTGTTCAATCCCTATGTGGCTTCGGGGATCGTGCTGCTGATCGGATTCTTTGCCAGCTACATGACCGCGCTCTCGTGGGCCGATCTCACCTTCGTGATGCCCGCGACGGCGTTTGGATACGTCGTGGTGGCTCTGCTCAGCCACTTCTGGCTGGGTGAGCATCTTTCCATCTCTCGCCTGGCGGGAATCGGACTGATCGTCTGCGCGGTGGGGTTTGTTGCCAACGGACCCTCGCGCACGGAGCGCGCCGCCGATGAGCTTGACCTGATGGACTCAGGAGCGGGGCGCTGATGATTGCGGAGCACTCCGTCTCGCTGTTTCACGCCTGGAGCGCGATCCTGTTCGTGGCCGCGCTCGCGGTTACGGGCGAGTGTCTGATCGCCGCGGCCATGCGCCGCCTGGGAGACCTGGATCGAATCCGCGAGCGCAGCGGACTGCCGGGAGCGATTCGCGCCGTGCTGTCGAGTCCTCTGTTTCTGACCGGAGCCTTTTGCATGGCGGTAAATTTTTTCGCCATGCTCTACGCGCTATCGATTGCCGACCTGTCGCTGGTCGCGCCGGCCACCGCATCGCTGACCTACATCGGCAATGCAGCCGCAGCCCGGGCCTTCCTGCGCGAAGACGTTAATCAAAGAAGATGGCTGGCAGCGCTGTTCGTCGCCGTCGGGGTAATCTTACTGTCGCGATAAAAATTGCACAATTTCCGGGCAGAATTATCTAATAACGAATAAGAGTTTCTTATTGGGGGAATAGTATTTTTTCCCCACAGCACAAAAAGAAAGAGTTTTTAAGGCAACTTTTCCTGTATTCCTGCGTCTTATTGGTTTGTAGCAGACAAACGCTGAGACTAGCAGTTCCCACGGTTTCGGTTTCCCCTATCCGCAAGACCCCTCCCCACCTGACTGTAAGGCCTCCACAGTATCGGAGGCCTTCACGCCTTTAAGTCAGCGCGCTCGGCAGTTCACTGTCCTCGCTGCATCGTTGGCCTCGCTGTGCATGTTCGTCACATCGATTCACTTTAAACGAAAGCCGCAGGCATACAGAAAGCAGCCCATATCATCTAAACGAGCGAAGGTAGAAATCTGCCCAAATTTATTCGGTGTGGACGTGAATCGAGTTGAAGAAATCTCCATCTAAACATTCCGGACTGTATGAGGCAGAGGAACAACGGCAGCCGAATTCCTATACATAGAAATCTCTCCGCGAACTGCCAAGGACGAAAGGGGGCAGAACATGGCAATGACTCCACTGTTTACCTGCTTGTGCGGAACACAAAAGAAGAACACCAACCACTGGGTGCTGGCCAGAGTGACGGATGCAAAGGTTCAGTTCGTGCCCTGGGACTCGAAGCTGGCGCAGCAGGACGACATCATTGTCCTGTGCGGCGAGGCCTGCGCCGCGGCTCTGCTGAGCCGCGCCCTGGGAGACTGGAAGCAACGCTCCACCGCGCCGTCCGGCGAGACACGCTACAGCCACGCCGACGAGATGGCCGTAGCCTAAACGTGAAGAGCCGCAGGGCCATGTTTCTGCATGAGAAGCCGTTTCTATATGGGAAAAAATGGAGTTAATGCCCTATTTTCCACATATTTCTTCTCTTGGGTGGAGAAGAAGGTATAAATCCAAAGTTCCGCCGTATAGATTATTAAATGGATGTATGAACGGGGCTACGCAGTGAAACAACGGGTGTCGAGTTCCATACCAGGATCCCCCCATGGAATGCCAGGAACGAAAGGCGGCAAGACATGGCGGTGATTCCACTGTACTCCTGCTTATGCGGAACTCATAAGAAGGTCAGTAACCACTGGGTGTTGGCCCGGATAACGGAGTCCGACATTCGGTTCTTCCCCTGGGACACGGAGCTGGCTCAAAAGGACGACATCATAGTTCTGTGCGGAGAGGCCTGCGCCTCGGCCCTGTTGAGCCGCGTCCTGGGAGAGTGGAAGCAGCGGTCTGTCTCCGCTGGCGAGGCCAACGATGATGCCGACGATAGTGATACTCCCATCGATGACAACCATGACGGTCACGTCCAGGAAAAGCTGTTCGCGCTGTAAGCGCTCGTGATTCGCCTGCGATATCCGTCCGCGGGATGGTTACAGCTCAGGCGGACAGCAACGCGGCGAGCGCCTCGGTGGCTGGGCCAAGAAGAATCTGATCGAAGGCTCCAGTATTGAGCGGTTCCTCGGGGCCGATATAGATGGTACGCGCGCCTCTCTGCCGGGCTATGTGGACGAAGCCTGCCGCGGGATAAACCGAACCTGATGTTCCAACCACCAGCAGAACCGTAGCGCGATTCAGTTGGCGGTCGATGGCGTCCATGTCGAGAGGAATCTCGCCAAACCAGACTATATGCGGACGCACAGCCGCTCCACAGGACGAACACGAAGGCAACTCAGTAGCCGATTCGTAAAAAGTTTTATCAGGAAAGACACGTTCGCATCGCGTGCAGCGGGACTGGAACAGAGTCCCATGCATGTGATGGACGCGAACCGAGCCTGCGCGTTCATGAAGGTCATCCACGTTCTGCGTGCAGAGATAAAAACGCTCGCCCACTTGCTGTTCGTATCTGGCGAGCGCCAGATGCGCTGCATTCGGTTGCGCAGCCAGCGCGTCGCGTCGGCGCATCGAGTAGAAGCGCCACACCAGCAAAGGATCGCGCTGCCATGCCTCCGGCGTAGCGACCTCTTCGACCCGGTAGCCATTCCAGAGACCGCCCGAACCGCGAAAGGTAGCCAGCCCGCTTTCGGCGGAGATACCGGCTCCGGTGAGGACGAACAGGCGGTCATTCGGAGTGAGGAGCATAGGAAAATCATACATATGAACCCCATCAACCTCTTGACACTCAAGCGGTAAGGGGGTGAGGATAAAATTAGGTTTTTATCAAGTCAGGCTTTTCTGCGGTTCTCGCCGCATTCAGGCCTCCGGCCATGCCATTACGAGTGGCGATGACCGGAGTAGGGTGGGGATGTACACAGCGCGTACTCCCCGCCTTGCTTCCCATTCTACGCGCCCAAAACTGCCTGAAAGGGCTTTGACATGCAAGTTCTATCTACGAGCATGGGCTTTGTAATGGCTCAACACCAGACCTCCGTTTTGGCGGCCTCAATGTCTCCTGCAGAGAACGTTTAGGCAATCGCTTGTGGAGGTGCGGCTTTTTGCGCCCTGGAGTTGAGTCGTTCAGAGCATGTCTGCGCTCTCAGGAGCGCAGGCGGCGCGTAGACATGGCATGTGGAGAGAAATAAACCATGAAAATGACAGCAGCAATCATTCGCAATCTGCTTCTTCTCGGATCAGTCAGTGTTCTGGCTGCCGGTTGTGGCGGCGGGAGTAGCAACAACTCAGGCAATAACAACAATGGTGGTAAGACATCGCCGATTACTATACAGCCTATGTTTGGAACAATCAGTAGTCAGTACAACATTGCACTCACGGCAACTACTACCAGTGGCAATGCAACTCAGATTGTGTGGTCAGCGACAGAGGGCACATTTAGCCCGCCTACAGGAGCCACAACGACGTACGTACCGGATCCGGCAATCACAACTTACAACAACAAAGTAACGGTTACAGCCAGCCTCAATGGTAAATCTGCAAGCATTCCGATCATGGTAAACTTTGCGCCATCTTCCACATTTTCAACATCGGGTGGTATGGCCATCGACAGCAATGGAAATCTCTACCTAAGCGACCAGTGTTCCATTCGTAAAGTTGATCTTCCGGGGAATGTAACTACGATTGCTGGTTCGGGCGGTAGCTGCACTGACGCCGATGGCAATGGAACTCAAGCCGGGTTCCTTAACACCGCGGGAATAGCTATCGACAATAATGGCAATTTGTATGTAACAGAAAGTTCGGGAACGATTCGTAAGCTAACGCCATCTGGCTCCACCTGGACAGTTAGTACCATCGCTGGCAAAAGTAATGTCAATGGTTATACCGATGGTGACGGAGCACAGGCGCAGTTCAATGCTCCTCGCGGTATCGCCATCGACAAGAGTGGCAACCTGTATGTGGCTGATGCTGGAAACAGTGTTATCCGTAAGCTGACACCATCCGGCTCTTCCTGGACAGTCAGCACCATCGCTGGAAGTTCCGGCGTTCAGGGGTCTGCGGATGGTCCGGGCAATCAAGCTACATTTAAATTTACCGCTAATAGTTCTGGTGGTTATATGACCATCGATAACAGCGGGAATTTATATATTACAGATGACGGTGGTACGATTCGGAAACTTACCCAATCCGGGTCCGCATGGACGGTTTCCACTCTCGCAGGAGCCGTTTTCGACGGATTGTCGTTTGGAATCACTGCCGATAGCAAGGGCAACTTGTATGTAGGTGATTTGGTTGGCATCCATAAGGCCACGCTTTCTGGTTCCACTTGGAAGGTAAACGACATCACTCTACCAAATATGCCAGCGAGTGAGATGTGGAACCATACTCCGACAGGTCTGGTAATGGATGGCAATGGAAACCTCTTTGCATTCGAAAATGTATCCCTCTCCACTGGACGTACAAGTTGGGTCATTGCAATTACACCTCCTAACAATATGATGGCCCTCATAGCTGGCAGTGCTTACGGCTACTACTACTACGGAAGCCAGGATGGTACAGCAGAACCACGACAATAACCGGCCTTTCTAATACGCTGAGTGCCCCATCCATGACGCGATGAAACTGCGTCATGGATGGGGAAAATGCAGGGCAATTACAGTTGAAGTTTTTGTTTCTGGGTACGCCAAGCCTTTAGGCTTGGCCCTCTCACACATCGCAACGGAACCGGCTTTAGCCGCTGGGGTATGCCTTTTCTCAACGTGGAAAGAGAGCATACCCCAGAGCCTAAAGGCTCAATTCGTCGTTTCCGCAGAGAAGCCAAGCCTAAAGGCTTGGCGTACCCAGAAGCAAAAACTTCAAATGCGACTGCAATGCCCCGTATCCGGCGATAAAACCGAGATACGGGGCATCCTTGTTTTGCTATGTCTTGCGGCTGAACACCTACTCGCCGAAGTTGACCGAGCCGATGCCGAGGAAATCGGCTGTCTGGCCTAGCTCTTCTTCGATGCGGAGAAGCTGGTTGTACTTGCAGATACGGTCGGTGCGGCTGGCCGAACCGGTCTTGATCTGACCGACTCCCGTCGCCACGGCGAGGTCGGCGATGAAGGTATCCTCCGTCTCGCCCGAGCGGTGGCTCATAACGGCCGTGTAACCGTAGCGGCGAGCCAGTTCGATGGCGTCCAGCGTCTCGGAGACCGAGCCGATCTGGTTCACCTTGATGAGAATCGAGTTGCCGGCGTTTTCGTCGATTCCCTTCTGCAGGCGCTTGGTGTTGGTCACGAACAGGTCGTCGCCGACGAGCTGCACAAAGTCGCCCACCTTCTTGGTGAGCAGCTTCCAGCCGTCCCAGTCGTCCTCGGCCAGGCCGTCCTCAAGCGAGACGATCGGGTACTGGCGAATCCACGACTCCCAGAAGTCCACCATCTCGGCGGAGGTCTTCTGGCTCTTATCGGACTTCTTGAAGACGTACTTGCCGCTGGCCTTGTCGTAGAACTCGCTGGCCGCAGGATCGAGCGCGATGCAGATGTCCTCGCCGGGCTTGAAGCCAGCCGCCTCAATCGCTTCCAGCAGAAGCTCGATGGCCTCGACGTTCGACTTGAGGCTGGGAGCAAAGCCACCCTCGTCGCCGACGGCGGTGTTGTAGCCCTTCTTCTTGAGCACGCTCTTCAGGGTGTGGAAGGTCTCCGTGCCCCAGCGCAGGGCGTCGGAGAAGCACTCGGCGCCGACCGGCATGACCATGAACTCCTGGAAGTCCACGTTGGAGTCGGCGTGCGCGCCGCCATTGATGACGTTCATCATCGGCGTGGGCAGGATATGGGCGTTGACGCCGCCCAGATAGCGGTAGAGCGGCACCTTGAGCGCCTCAGCCGTAGCGCGGGCGGTGGCCATGGAGACGGCCAGAATGGCGTTGGCTCCCAGCTTGCCCTTGTTCTCGGTGCCGTCGAGGGCGATCATGGTGGAGTCGATCAGCCGCTGATTGGCGGCATCCATGCCGGTCAGCTCGGGCGCGATGATCGACTCGACGTTCTCAACTGCGTTCAGGACGCCCTTGCCCATGTAGTGAGACTTGTCTCCGTCGCGCAGTTCGACGGCCTCGTGCTCGCCCGTGGACGCTCCGCTGGGAACGGCGGCCCGTCCGCGGACTCCGCTCTCAAGAATGACGTCGGCTTCAATGGTGGGATTGCCGCGCGAGTCAAGGATCTCGCGCGC
>WQYS01000069.1 GCA_009781125.1 Acidobacteriaceae bacterium
CCTGAACTATCTCGGAGACACGGTGATCGGCGCGGGCTCCAACATCGGCGCGGGCGTCATCACCTGTAACTACGATGGCGTCCACAAACACCTGACCAGTATCGGCGACAACGTATTCGTCGGCAGCGACTCCACGCTGGTAGCCCCGGTGACGGTGGCCTCCGGCTCCTATGTGGCCGCCGGAAGCTGCATCACCGAGGACGTTCCCGACGGAGCGCTCGCCCTGGGCCGCGCTCGGCAGACGGTGAAACCCGGCTGGGTCCAGGCCAACAACGCAAAACGAAAGACAAAACAGGGTTGCTGAACCAGCCATTTCCCAGGCATATTTTGGTTCTTTACTCAACCCGAAGTGGAAAACAAGGCGAATCTGCATCCAACACGCTGAGGCTCAAAACAGGAGACGAGAATGCCTTTGCTATCAAAAGCCGAGATCGAGACATTGCTGAAATTGCAACCCGGATGGAAGCTGGAGGACGGCAAACTCGTTTGTGACTGGAGCTTTAGAGACTTCGCCGAGGCGATCTCATTCGTCAATCAGGTGGCGCAGGTAGCCGAAACGGCCGGGCATCATCCTGATATCGATATTCGCTACAATCGCGTGCGGCTGGCGCTGGTCTCCCACGATGCCGGAGGCGTTACGGATCGGGACGCCTTGATGGTCTCCAACCTCAACAAGAGATTCTCCCTTCTGACAAAGTACTGATCTTCAAAAATCATGCCTCTCAAGGTGTGTACAATTTTTGGAAGCTGTGGAAAACTTTTGGTCTCTTATTTTGTACATCCTAGCGCGCTGTCGAGTAAGTGTAAGAAAACAAAATAAATACATTCAACTACAAGACATAGGGACGACCCTATAGAATTATTTTTCTATGGATGGTCATATTTTCTTGACAGCTTCTCTCCGCATTGTGGTATATTCCTAATTGTGGGGCATGAGTAAATCTGCTCTAGAGAGATTGTCAGCCGATACACAAGAACAAGAAGATTCGGTTTGACACAAGTTGCGTCACTGGCCTCCCGGCACGAACGAAAGTTCGTGCCGTCTTTTTTTGTTGCTCGCGGCACAAGAGAACTGGTTTACGCAGCGTATGCTCAAGAGCATGACTACATGGTTCTTCTGGGCGTTTCTCTCTGCTGTTTTTGCCGCTTTGACGGCACTGCTTGCCAAGGTGGGAGTAGCGGGCATCGATTCCAATCTGGCCACCGCCATTCGGACCACGGTCGTCGTGGTCTTCACCTGGGCTATTGCGCTGAGCCTTGAGAGTCATCATGGGTTTCTGCAGATTGGACGGCGGAGTTGGCTGTTTCTGGCGCTGTCGGGAATCTGCACCGGACTGTCGTGGCTATGCTACTTTCGCGCTCTGCAACTGGGGCCGGCTTCGAGCGTTGCTCCTGTAGATAAGCTGAGCGTCGTCTTCGTGATTCTTGGGGCGTGGCTCTTTCTGGGGGAGCGTCTGACGCCGCTCAAGGCGGGCGGAGCTTCGCTGATCGCGATTGGAGCGGTAATTCTGGCCTTCGCATGAAGCCGGGTATACTAGAGAAAGTTCTTTGTAGCGCCAAAGGCATGGTTGTTGCCAGCTCCACAGAGGGGGCGTCACGGCTTCGACGGGATTGCTTGCGGCAGAGAGACATGCCGGGGTGTGGACACCCGTAATCGCTCACAAAACTATAAGTGCCGAACCTCAATTCGCACTCGCTGCTTAATTTAAACTAAGCAGCCGTCGTCTCAGGCTTCGCCTACGGGCCTGTACACGGCGTCGCACAGTAGGCTGGTCTGTTCCTGCTCCGCCTGCGCGGGAGAGACGAGATCGATCAGGCTGGTTGCCGCCGCATCTTTGTCCGTTCTAAGCGTCGGCGACGAGACCAAACGAACCGGAAAAAGCATGAACACTCTTTGCTGAAGGCTTTTTCGGACGCGGGTTCAACTCCCGCCGCCTCCACCATTTATTTTCAATTACTTGAAAATACAAATTTAACATCGTACAATAAGCGTACAACAGTTCTGTGAAGGACTGTTGTGCGTGTGTCTTTATCACCTACAGAAAGAGTGCTTTATGCTGTCTGCCTATACTCGTCATTACCCTCCTTGCACGGAAAAGAATCCGGCTTACCGCCGCTGTAAATGCCCCAAATGGATACAAGGTACCACCGACTCCGGAGAATTCATCCGCCGTAGCGCCAAAACACGCAGTTGGGAGAAGGCGGAAAAGCTTGCACGTAGCCTTGAGGAGTCTCTCAACGGCGGAACCGCAGTACCACCGCCGTTCGCCGTGCCGCCCCCTGACCCTAATGCGAACCGTGTAACGATCGACCATGCCGTCGAGACATATTTGGCCGACGCTGTCTCGCGCGGATTGACAAAGCGCACGGTGGGGAAGTTAAGAGTCCTGGCTGAAAAACAACTTCTGAAATGGGCTAAAGGTGAATCGCTCACCTATCTGGACGAATTCACAACGGATAATCTCACCCTATTCAGAAACACCTGGGCCGACGGTCCGCTTTCCAGAAGTAAAAAGCATGACCGCATGATTGGCTTTTTCAAATTCTGTATAGACCACAAATGGATTCAGGAAAACCCAGCAAAACCGATGGGAAAAGTCAAGGTTAAACAGGTTCCGACAGATTATTTTCCTCCCGACGAATTTGCCAAAATTATTGACGCTACGTATGCCTATCGTCCAAAAGGTGACTCAGAGTATCGTCATCAATCCATACGCATAAGAACATTGATCCTTTTGATGCGCTGGAGCGGGCTGAGAATCTCAGATGCAGTGACACTGGAACGCTCTCGCCTCATAGGAGACGATGTGCTCCTGTATCAAGCAAAGACCGGGACGCCTGTGTATGTTCCACTTCCGCCACAAGTTGCCGAAGCGCTTCGTTCCGTCCCGCCCGGACACAAGCCAAACCCCGGCTACTTTTTCTGGAGCGGCAACGGAGACCGCGAATCTGCAGTGAAGGACTGGCAGCGCAGTCTTCGCCGCGTCTTTAAGATTGCGAACATTACAAAAGCAGATGGAACAAAGAAGCGCTGTTTTCCGCAGATGTTTCGCGATACGTTTGCAATAGAGTTGTTGCTTTCGGGGGTTCCTATTGATCAGGTTTCGGTATTGCTCGGTCATAGCAGCGTGAAGATCACCGAAAAGCATTATGCGCCGTGGGTAAAAGCTCGCCAGGACCAATTAGAAGCGAGTGTTCAGAAATCATGGAAAAATCTGGATTGTATGGCCAGCCCAAAACCCCCTGAATCCCAATTAGCGTTGCTCTTCTGATCGGACAGTTTGGTTGAGTCTGTAGAGATACCGATAAAGAACCCCGCCGCTTGTACAGCGGGATTCCTGCTTGTACCGCCTCCCTGAATTCGCCTTACACTTGCCTACTCATAGATCGTGAATGATGGATGATTACGCCTGCGATGCGGATGATATTAATCTCTATCCCGGCCAACTGCTCAAACTCTACACTTCCTGATGGCTGCAAACATGCATTTCTCAGTCACGCCGACAACAACAGAGCAATATATCCATCTTGCTAAACCAAATCGTCAGGGGGGGTGCCTTCCAAGGTGAGAGCATTGGCTTGAAACCTTATAGTTGATTCCATCGATCCATGTCGCTCATCCTGAAAAACAATGTTCGCATCGAGAAATAGGTGGTATCCTTGTTATAAGGATATATTTGTGGTAATAGATGCTCAACAACTCGACAATAATCTGGCAGAACTAAGGAGCCTGCCGAATCTTGACCATATCTCAAGCGAAAACATATCGTCTGAGTCTTTCTGTGACTGGGAAACACTAGCTATAGATAGTGTTTTTAGGAATGATACGTTGTTGCCCATGATGAAGGTGGACCAGCTCTATTTACGTTTAGATGTCCATCCCACATGAACAGAAATACTGATGGTGCCTGGCAGGCAAATACTAATGTAGCGTATTACCCCATCAGATGCAGTTTCCGCTTCAGCGAGTGATCGGTACCTATTCCGGTGCGCTGTCGATGTCAGGTCTACAAGAATCAGACATCCTAGTAGTACATTCCCACCTCCAGACAGCATTGATTTTGGATCACTATTTGGTCCGGAAAGGTTAGCGGTGTCTGCGTTGCCAGGCATCGCGAGTGCGACCCGCACTCCGCAAAATTATGAGCTTTGAATTAATATCATACCCACAGGAACAGCATTTTACAGTGAGAGATATTGCGAAACTTTGGAAACTTAGCCAGCAGACCGTAAGACGTATCTTCGGAGATGAACCAGGTGTTTTAATTATTGAACGTCCCGAAACCAGAAACAAACGTGGTTATCGTACGATGTCTATTCCCGGAAGCATCGTACAACGGATTCATTCTCGCCTCGGACACAGGGCACCTGCCACTACTTAGTAGTTATTGAAGAAGCAAGTGGCAACATAGCGAAGGGGAAATATAAGTATTTCTTCTAAAAATTTCACTATAGGACAATCTAACTAATCTACGCGAGGCACTATCGAAATCGATAGCGCCTCGCGTAGTATTTTAAGCCTGTGGTTGGCTTGCCGGTGACTCCCACTGGAGACACATACCGGCAAAAGGCTTCTTCCGCTCCCCATAACTGCCCGCTCTCTCCAATTCACAAACTGGCGTAGTAGTTCCTCGTCACCGGACTTTTCCCGATCGGCATCAGGAGCTTTTTCGTCCTCAACAGAAAGGAAATTCCGCATGAAAGCTGCAATCCATCTCTACAATCCGTTTGTCATTACGTTTTACACCATTGTCTAGCTACTGATCGGCTGGGCCATCGGCGCTCACTGGGGCCACACCCTGCCAGCAGGTTGGGCGCTTTTCCTCGCCACGATCTTCTTTGTCGTGCATGACGCAGCGTACGCCATCGTGATCTTTATGGCCGCAGTAAAAATCATTCACTCCAACAATAACTAACCGTACCATCAAACCGAGCTGCTGGCGGCCAATCGCCAGCAGCATAGATCGTTTTCAACTCAACCCTAGACCCATTAAGGAAACAATATGAATAGACAAGTACACTATGCAATCAACTTCGCTGTTTACAGGGGCTGGAAACTCTTTCCACTCCTTTTCCAGGACAATCCTGCCCTGCGGCAACCGCAGCTACTATCCCAGGCAACGTCATCAGTACATCAAATCCGACAATGGATTGAACAGTACCGCGGCTGCACTTGGGCCGTCGCAACTGGAAGTCAGTCCCGCATTCTCGTAATGGAACTAAGCAACAATCTTGGCATTCGAACTGTGCCGCCGATCTCCGTGAGAGACGTCACCGCTATGGATACGCTGCAGAGTCACTCGATCAACTGGACCAAAGTTTTCTTCCGCTGGCCGGAGGCCGGACTTCCCGCGTACCCGAACGAAAAATGCGCCGACGGCATCCACGTCCGCCACACAGGAGGCTATGTCGAGTTGGACTACGGCAACGGCAGGGACTCCCTGAACCAGTACGCGCCCGTCCGCAAAGCCCCGGAGTGGTTGCTGAACTGGATCAACAGTTCACTCTCGACGCCAAAGGTTCTTTCTTTTCAGGCCACCACGCCTCGCAGATGCCTGGTACGCATGTCTATCTCTGAAAGCAACGGCATCTGGACATGCAGTTTCTCTTCCGTAGCGAACGGCAGAGCACATCTCAGAACCTGGTCCTGCCAATCCAGGAACTCCATTCTTAAGATCGCCGCAAGAGCGGGCTGGAATGCTGAGAGCAGGAGATGGCTGGATTCCAACCTCAAAGAAGGCCTGCGCAACACGATACTGCTGCCACTCACGGAGCAGCAGCTTAAAGACCTGCAGCAGGCCGCCTAGCCTTGTTGTAGCAGGGAAATATTGGCGGAAGTCTGGAACTGCAAGGTTCCAACTTCCGCTGATGACCGTCGTTTCTTCCTATTGACGAACCGACTTGCGCCGCCAAATCGTAGAACGCCACAAGCAAGCAAGAATATCAAGCGAGGTGAGTGGACAACCGAGAGATTCCAGCGCAGGTTCTCACGAATGTGAATATCCTGCGGTCCTGCCTGACGAGCGCAACACCTTCATCCTGCGCGACGACTATCTAACTGCTCTATCATCCGTCAAAGCACATACCGCTTTCAGCGTTTACTTCAGTTGATCTACCATCTTTCATTTATCATAATGAGCAACGTGGACTCTTTGATTCTGAAGGTCTTTAGTGTGTGTCCTCTCCGCTCTTTGGGCATAGGGGAGGATACAACTCATTGTTTTTCTGTGCGATACGCGATAAATGGAACTGACGCCCTACCATGTCCGGTATTTTGCTCACGAACTGACCATGCGGTCTAGTTCGGCGTCGGTTGATAGTCTCACGTCGGCTCTGGCGGACGCCCAGGTTGACCTTAATCCCCATCAGGTTGAAGCAGCGCTTTTCGCCTTTCGGTCCCCGCTCTCTCGTGGTGCAATCCTCGCCGATGAAGTTGGCCTCGGCAAAACCATCGAGGCTGGAATCCTGCTCTCGCAGCGTTGGGCGGAACGCCGCCGACATCTTCTCGTAATCTGTCCGGCGAATCTGCGCAAGCAGTGGGCACAGGAACTTGCCGACAAATTCTTTCTGCCGTCAGCCATCCTCGAAACCAAGACCTTCAACGAGGAGGTCAAACGCGGCAATCAGAACCCATTTGATCAGCAGAAGGTCGTGCTCTGCTCCTATCAATTTGCCCGGACCAGGGATGCCTATATTAAACAAACGCCTTGGGATCTCGTGGTGATTGATGAAGCGCATCGCCTTCGTAATGTTTATAAGACGAGCAATAAAATCGCCAATGCCATTAAGGAGGCGGTCAAGGACCGTCCGAAAACTCTGCTTACAGCGACTCCGCTTCAGAATTCGCTTCTGGAACTCTATGGCTTGGTAAGCATCATTGATGAATTCACATTCGGCGATCTGAAAAGTTTCCGTAACCAGTTCTCGCGGATAAACTCGCAAGATGATTACCGGGCGCTCCGGGAGCGCATTCGGCCTGTCTGCCAGCGGACACTTCGCCGACAGGTTCTTCAATATATCAGCTATACCAATCGGCACGCGCTGGTTCAGGAGTTCACTCCGAATCCCGACGAACAGCGGCTTTACAACCTAGTATCGGAGTACCTGCAATCGCCGCGCTTATACGCTCTGCCTGCCAGTCAACGACAGTTGATGACACTCATCCTGCGTAAACTTCTGGCCTCTTCAACCTACGCCATTTCGGACACGCTGCTTGGCCTTGCCAACAAGCTAGAGGCTATCGAAAATGCGCAGATTGCTCTGGACACGCCACCGGCAGAGGAGTTGGGGGAGAACTTCGAAGCCTTGCCTGAGATCGAAGACGAATGGCTGGAGGACGAGCCGGACGAGGACGCCGCCAGAGAGGGCACGGTTCAGCAGTTATCACCTGAGCAGCGGGAAGAACTTCGCGCCGAGAAAGTGAAGCTGCGCCAGTTCCATGAATTGGCGAAGAGCATTCAGAAGAACTCCAAAGGCGAGGTGCTGCTGACGGCTCTCCGCAGGGGATTCGATGCCGCCAACCGTGCTCGTGAGGAACACCAGAACGGAGCGCTTCAACAGAAGGCCATCATTTTTACGGAATCGCGGCGGACACAGGAGTATCTGCTCCGCCTGCTAGAGGAGTCGGAGTTTGCCGGGAAAATCGTTCTATTCAACGGCACGAACAGTGATCCAAAGAGTGCCGAAATCTACCGGAACTGGCTGGAGCGATATAAAGGAACCGACCGTATTACCGGATCGCCCACGGCAGACAAACGCGCTGCCCTAGTTGAGTATTTCCGCGACGAAGCCAGCATTATGATCGCTACCGAAGCGGCGGCGGAGGGCATCAATCTCCAGTTCTGCAACCTCGTGGTCAACTACGACATGCCGTGGAACCCGCAGCGCATCGAGCAGCGTATTGGCCGCTGTCATCGCTACGGGCAGAAGTATGATGTGGTGGTCGTCAACTTCCTGAACCGGGCCAATGCCGCCGACGTTCGCATCTACCAGATTCTTGCCGAGAAGTTCCAACTCTTCGATGGCGTCTTCGGCGTGTCCGATGAGGTTCTTGGCTCCATCCAGTCGGGCGTGGACTTCGAGAAACGTATCGTATCTATATATCAGCAGTGCCGTACGCCGGAGCAGATCGAGTTTGAGTTCGATGCCTTACAGAAAGAACTGGAGTCGGACGTAGCGCAGGCGCGTTCCGTGGCGCAGGAACAGCTGCTCAACAACTTTGATCAGGAGGTCATCGAGAAGGTTCGTGTTGAGGCCGGTCGATCCCGCAGCCGCTTTGAGGAGATGCTCTGGAAGGCAACTCTCTTCTACCTCCAGCCGTATGCAGTCTTTGACAAAATTGGCCGTAACTTCCAGCTTGAACGGAACCCTTTCCCCGAAGAGCAGATTCATCCCGGCCCGTACCGGATGGGCCGCAACGTCGAGGAGGCGAACATCTACCGCATAGGCCATCCGCTCGCGCAGCATGTCCTTGGACGATGCCTCACGCTCGACACGCCGCCTGTAGAGTTGCACTTCAATCTCACGAAGAGCGGAAAGCGTATCGCCGCCCTGGAGCCGCACATCGGCCATAGCGGATGGCTGGTCTGCTCCAGGTTTACTGTGGAGTCCTTCGAGTCCGAAGAGAACATCCTCTTCGCCGGAATCGAGGACGGCGGCCAGCCGCTCGATGACAACGCCTGTAGGCGGCTCTTCGATCTTGCCGCCGAAACGGGCCAGTCGGTTCTGCCGGTTGCGGTTCCTACGCTGGACGATCTGCTTCAGCTACAGAAAGATGGCATTCTCGCCGAGATTAGCAAACGGAATAACAGTTGGCTCGATCAGGAGACCAGTAAACTGGACCGCTGGAGTGATGACCTAGAGATCGGTCTGAATCAGGAGATCGAAGAACTCAAACAGAAGATTCGCGAAGACAAGAAGGCTTCCCTCGCTGCTGCTACGTTGGAAGAGAAACTCGTTCATCAGTCTGCGCTTAAGACGCATAAGGCCACGCGTGATCAGAAACAGAAAGACCTCTTTGTCGCACAAAATCAGGTCGAGGACAAACGTGACGAACTTATTGCTGACATTAAAGCCCGTATGACCAAGGGTCAGAAGGAAGAGTTGCTCTTTTTTATTCATTGGAGCCTGACATGAACAAAGCGGCACAGTACGATGGAACATAGACGCAATGGATTGAACGACGGATGTTGAGAGGACATTCATCGTTGATGAAAGTTGAACAGCAAGAGGACTGCAAGAATGTCGGTGACCAAATTAAAGAGGCTGAAAATCGAAAAGTTCCGTGGGCTGAACAACGTCGAAATCGAATTTGGCGATTACATCACCGTGATATGTGGGAAGAACGGAACTTCCAAGTCTTTGATTCTTGGTATCGCTGCACAGATTTTTAGTTTTGAGAAAGACTACGTTAAAAACAGCCTTCTTAAGTACGAACGAATTGATGGTGGGTCATTCAAATCGTTATACAGTGAGCACATTAGAATCTCGAAAAAATTTGATCCTATCGGGTCGATGTCGGTTGATATCGAATTGTTCGACGGGTATACCGAACAACCTGCGAAAGCAACACTTGAGTTGATGAGGCGTACTGATGCACGGGACAGTAAAGCATTACCGAGGCCGGTAATCAGGAACAATAGCACTGCAAAAGGAAAGGAAAATAGAAGTAGAAACTTTACTCATCCAGTAATTTTTTTGAGCCTGAAACGTCTGTATCCTATTGCTAGCAGAGTATATGAAGTTAGCCGCAATGAATATCTAGAGCATTTTAGGAAATGCTATAAGCCTTGTTGCAATGCCCAAACCAAGCCATGGCGTTGTCTGGAGTGATCTGTTGGAGAGCGTCGGCGATAGCTTTTTCGAGTGCATCCCGCGTTCGGGCCTGTGCGCTACGGAGTAATTCCTTGAGTTTGCTCCAAGCCATCTCGATCGGATTGAAATCTGGCGAGTAGGGCGGCA
>WQYS01000070.1 GCA_009781125.1 Acidobacteriaceae bacterium
CGCCAGTTGCACGTCGAGCGCGCGGGCGATCTTCTGCAGCGTGTCAATGGATGGCACCGTGTGCCCGTTCTCAACGCGGGAAAGATAGCATCGCAGCAGCCCGGTCTTCTTCTCGATGTCGCCCTGCGACAACCCGCGTTGAACGCGGTAGTCGCGAATCGTGGAGCCGATATGGATAGCGACGGAAAGATCCTCGACCGAGGCGCTCTCTATTGTTCCAGTAAGCATTTCATGAAGCCTTTACTACAAAGTAAACAGAACTGGCCGTCAGGTCAACGGTTAAATGGCTGAAAATCAGCTAGATGAACCAACAGAGGTACGTCCGGGAGCGAAATCCCCGGAGCATCCGCTAATTTTTTTTGTTCCTCGCAACGCTTTTTCTTGACACCTGCGCCAACCGGCCCTAGCCTGAATATGGCTGTTGGAGACGGCGGCTCGGGTTTTGCAGCCCGTTTATGTCCAAGGCGCACAGCGCCTTCCCGGGCGCATTTTTAATGTGCGTAGCACCTCCACGTCGATATGAGTGGAGCGTGCGGGAGCCTACAATGCTCCGAACTTGTGGCGATATAACGCCGCTTGCCTCTTCATCCGATCCCATCAGATTCCAAGAGCCTTCATAGACATAGTGCGGCTTACGGTTACCGTCTCCACCCTGCGGGAACATGCGAATCTCCGATATATGCTTCGAGAGTTCGTTTTTGGCTCGAACCGGTTCGGCAGTGAGCAGCGTATGAATATCCCTCAAACGCGTTGTAACGAAGCCCCGAATCGCGGACATTTGTTCTTCGATAGAGCCTTCGCCGTCTCCCAAAAGCTGTTCGGAGAGTTCCCTTAGCTGCTGTTCTCGTTTGTTGATGGCCGAGATTAAGAACGCAGATGGTCCCGTTGCCGCCGCCGTCTCTGTCAGCCGTTCCAGTTCGCCCTCTATCGTTTGCTTGCTCTCTCTCATCTGTGCCATTCGGTCTGTAAGACCGGAAAAGGCGGCTTTCAGATGCCGCTCAAACACGTCCAGAGCGTACTCCACAGCTTCGGGTGTGAGCACTTCGTTCTGTAGGTACGAGAGAAAGTCTTTCTCCAGCCAATCACGCCGGATCAGCAGCCCATTTCTACAGACGCCACGATAGACGTGTTGAGAACAGCCATACTGCCGATGATGCCCGTAAGACTTGTCTCCGGTAACAATGCTCAGACTGCCGCCGCAAACGCCGCACTTGAGGAGGCCGCTCAAAAGATACGGACTCGTAACCGAACGCGGCAGGAGTCCCTTCTTACCCCCGCTAGACAAGCCCATTATCCGCTTTAGCCGGTCCTGAACCTTCGTCCAGACCTCATCCGTGACGATCCGTAGCTCAGGACGAGGGACGACCCTCCACTCGTTCTCTGGCCGCGCCCGTCGCACCCGCTTGTTTGTGCCCGGAACCTTTACGCAGCGGGAAGTGTTCCATACCACCTTGCCCACATACATCTCACGGTGAAGCATTTGACGGATGCAGGTAGAACTCCATGAGGCATTGCAGCTTCCCGACCGGGGCCGTGGCGCGGGAGCGCCTTCGCCGTTCAGAGTCTTGGCGATGGTCCTTAGCGAAAGTCCGTCGGAGGACATCTCGAAGATTCGCCTTACCACAACAGCCTCTGTCTCGTTAACGACTAGCTGCCTCGCCGTGGAGTCGGGAGCGGAGTCGGGAACAGGAACCGAATCGTAGCCAAAGCAGCGTCCTCCGGTGTGCTGGCCGCGCAGCACCAGACCTTCCATTCCGCGATGTGTCTTCTTGGCGAGTTCCTTCACATAGAGGCTGTCTACCATGCCGTGAACCGTCACCAGAACATGAGCCTGTTCGTTCTCCGAGTCGATGCCCTGGCTCACAGCGATCAACCGAATACCGGCGAAGTTCAGCTTCTCGAAGATGCTCAGAGCGTCCTTCGTATTCCGAGCGAGGCGACTACTGTCATCCAGCAGGATTACGTCAAACGGGCGGCTTGGCGACAGCGCCGCATCCATTAACCGCACCAGCCCCGGACGATCCGAGCCAACGCCGCTCAGAGCTTCATCGGTGTAGACGTGCTCTTCGAGGAAAATAAATCCACGAGCAGCGGCATATTCGCGGCAGATGCGAAGCTGATCTTCGATAGAACGCGGACTCTGAAGGTCACTGGAATAACGGGCGTAAGCAGCGCAACGAGGCATCATGTTTTTCACCGTCCATGTCGGAAATTAGCTCTGAAGACCCGGTAGAAGCAAGTATGTTTCGCTCTCTGAGTTCATCCAGATACACATTTAGTTTGGTGGGCTGGAAGTCCAATCTCGCCTCTCAAAAGCGCTGCCGTCCTTACGGATAGGCAACCCCAGCCCACGTATACCGCTTGCTCTTTGTAAAAATGGCGAGCGGAGTATACGGGTTAACGGACCGGGAGTTAGGCTACCGGCAGGGCTTTGACACCCTCCCGCACACTCCACTCTCTTAGGCATGGAGGTGCTGCGCACAATAAAAATGCGCCTGGGAAGGCGCGGTGTGCGCCTAACTCGAACGGGCCGTTAAACCCGAGCCACTGTCTCCAGCAGCCATGTTTAAGCTAGGCTCGGCTGTCGAGAGTGTCAAGAAAAAAGTGAACCGGAGCGCGAACTTTGGGTCAGCGCAGGAGCAGAGTGGCGACCGAAACAACGGTGCAAACCATGCAAAACGATAATGCTGTTTTGCACAGTTCGCACCGCACGGCGACGGCGACGAGATGTATTTATCTCTTAAAAACAGAAGACCAAACCTGAGTACCGATGGACAAAGCAGAGGCGGAAGAGTAGGTTAATTTCCAGAAGCGTAACCGTAATTCCGCATCTCTGTTGTTTCCTTATACGCTTTACTCGCGCCTGACGTTTCGATCCAGATAGTACCCCATGCAGTGATTCAGGTACGCCGCCACGTTCCAAACGTGACGGTGTTTAACCGGGGATCGAAACATGGTTCGGCTTGAGTTGCTGCGTCACGTTAGACGCCATTCTTCTAATGCAAATGAGGCTTCCGATGCCGTGATGAACGCGGCTTTCTGCGATGCCTTTTCCTCTAATTCCCACCTTCAGACGTGCCTGCAATCCGGCAATGCTGCTACCAGTTTGAGCCGCTTTGCCGCCGTCTCCTCCGTTTTATCCCCGGCTGAACTCTTGGACCATTCAGCCCCGCTGTCTGCCCTTCGTTCAGTGTTCCCACCGTACATTCTGTCCTGCATGAATCTCCGCTACTACGCCTTACAAGCAGCCATGTTTCCGCCGTTCCAGCCTGCAAATTCATCGTCATTGTCGCTGCAATCTGTATCGGTTTCCCGGTCAGTTTGTGGCAATTCAAGCGCTGTGCAAGGCACAGGTAGTAAATATGACACTACACCCCTCGTAGGGAGCTACGGAGTTTCTAAAGAAACTCCGTAGTTACCTAATCGAATCAACAATTTCCAGAACACAGGAAACTCTGTAGTTTCTCGGGAAACTTAGGAGTTTCCAACTTTTCAAGGAGCATTATGCCGATGTTCAGTTCGGAACCTGAACCGCAAAAACCCAGAATACGAGGACGCGATTATCGCGGGATTACCGTCAACACAAAGTTAACCGGACAGGAGAATGAAACCGTCCTCAACGCGGCAAGAACCGCCGGAAAAACAGTTGGCGAATGGCTCCGAGAGGTTGCCCTGAAAGCCGCCGGGAACGCCGAACCCGATCCAACTTTTACCGAAGTTGTTTACAGCAGGAACGCGATCCTATCGCTCCTGCAAATGGTGGCACAGAAGGCCGGTGTTGCTCAGGATGCAATCGCCAAGTCAGCCACTTCTTTGCGGCAGGAGAAGCACCAGCAAGCTGTGAAAACGATGGAACAGTACACCCAACCAACCAGTACAAAGTGACGCATGGGTCTTGAATATGCTCGGTCTATCCAGTGACTTGTTAACCAGCACATAGAGGAAAATATTTGCACCATTGAGGAAATCAACCAAGGAGGAGTAGGCAACTATTCATGGAGGAAATACCGCTTTCGTATCCAAAAAGCTACATTTACCAATGAAATCAATGCAGGGACTTCGATCAGCGGTCCCACGACTCCAACAAATGCCTCGCCTGAGTTCAGACCAAAGACAGCGACCGAGACTGCAATCGCCAACTCAAAGTTATTGCCAGCCGCAGTGAAGGACAGTGTTGCCGACTGCGCATAGTCAGCCCCCAGACGCTTACCCATCCAAAAGCTCACAAGAAACATGACTGCGAAGTAGACGATCAGCGGAACCGCGATGCGAACAACATCCAGCGGCAGCCGCACTATCAAATCTCCCTTGAGCGAAAACATGATCAGTATGGTAAACAGCAATGCAATGAGGGTTAGCGGACTGATGCGAGGGATGAAGCGCCTCATATACCATTCCTCTCCCCGTGTCCGCAGTAAGGCGAAACGAGTCAGAAGACCCGCTACGAAAGGCACACCGAGGTAAATTCCGACGCTTTTAGCTAGTTCGCCAATGCCTACGTGAACGACGGTCCCCTTCATTCCCAACCAGACCGGCAGCACCGTGAGGAAGACCCATGCATAGAGGCTGTAAAACAACACCTGAAAGATGCTGTTGAGTGCAACGAGACCGGCAACGTAGTCAGTGTCTCCCTCTGCCAGTTCGTTCCAGACCAGAACCATAGCAATGCAACGGGCAATTCCGATCAGGACCAAGCCGCGCATGTATGCTGGTTCGCCACGCAAGAATACAACCGCCAGCAGGAACATCAGCACCGGGCCGATAACCCAGTTCTGAACGAGAGAAAGGCCGAGTACCTTGCGATTGCGGAAGACCTCTCCTAACTTTTCGTAACGGACCTTCGCCAGCGGTGGGTACATCATGATAATCAACCCGATGGCAATAGGGATGTTAGTTGTGCCGACCTGAAAGCCATTTATAAAGCCTGCTGAGGCAGGGATGAAATGGCCGACCGCAACGCCTATCGCCATTGCGAGGAATATCCAGAGCGTTAGAAAGCGGTCGAGGAATGACAGCTTTTTACGAGCGGCAGGAGCACAGGTTCGGCCTTGTATAACCGGAGCAGATGACATTTCAGCACACCTCGCATGTGTTAGCTTCGACCGATGACGGCAGGGGAGCACCTTTCAGCGCGGTAGATTTGCCGGAAGCGCAGCAAGCCTTGGTTAGCCTTGCGCAGTCTGATTGCATGGCTTTCTCTTCGTTCAAAGCCGCCAGTGTTTGCCGCAGAATCTGCGCGGCTCCGTTGTGGGACGGCATAACGATCCTGTAGTGCATCCACTTTCCATTACGCCGCGCCGCAACGATACCAGCGTGGCGGAGGTATGCCAGGTGCCGCGAGATTTTCGTCTGAGGGCTGCGCAGAATCTCCACAAAATAGCAGACGCAGATTTCCTGCTGTCCCATCAGGTTCAGAAGCCTCAACCGGGTTTTATCGCCCAGCGCCTGAAAGAATCGTTCGAGATCGAACTGTGCTTGTGTTGCCATACAAATATATTCGCATTGACAAATGTGACAGTCAAGAATATAACTGTCTTCGCAGATATGTTTTTAGGGGCAATCATGTCAGAACAGTTGTTGGATTCGGTAAAAGCCAAGTATGGTGCAGTAGCAGAAAGCACATTGTCGAGTGAACATGCTGGAGTTCGAGCAGTAGCAGAGGCGTTTGGTTATTCGGCTGAAGAGTTGACCTCGATTCCCGCCGAGGCAAATATGGGTCTATCTTGCGGGAATCCGACCGCAACCGCGCATCTGAAACCGGGCGAAGTGGTTGTCGATTTAGGGTCAGGCGGCGGTTTAGATGTGTTTCTGGCCGCGAAAAAAGTCGGCCCGACTGGTCGAGCAATTGGCATCGACATGACGCCAGCGATGATCGAGCGGGCACGCGCTAACGCCAAATCTGGCGGGTACACGAACGTTGAGTTTTATCAGGCGAACATCGACCATTTGCCCTTGAAGGACAACTCTGTCGATTGTGTCATTAGCAACTGTGTCCTTAACTTAGCGCCGGACAAGCCAGCCGTCTTTCGTGAAATCTTCCGCGTACTGAAACCGGGCGGACGGCTTGCGGTCAGCGATATTGCGCTTAAGACCGAGTTGCCTGTAGAGATTGCTTCGAGCATAGTCGCTTATGTTGGCTGTATTGCCGGAGCCATTCTCATTAAGGATTACCGAGCGGAACTGACTAAAGCTGGCTTTCAGTACGTCGAGATTGTAGACAGCGGCACGGATCTTAACGCTTGGACCAAGGTTGAGAATCAATCTGGATGTTGCTCGCCAGCGATGAGCCGCCCTTCCGCCGGGTCATGCTGCTCACCCGCGAAGAGCAGCACTTCCTCCGGGTCATGCTGCGGGTCTGCCCCGGCCAGTATGCCTGAAGACCTCAGTGATCTTCTTATTCGCTACGACGTGAATCAGGCCGCAGCCAGCGTCAAGGTGTACGCGCTCAAGCAGCCAAGCCATGCTGCGGTTCTGGATGCTTTGCATGTACAGAATGAAGGCCGTTAGAAGAGAAATAGTCCATCGTTCTTTATATGAACAATCAGGGGAGAGACTTCGTAGCTATGCGCACCTTTATCTTTGCTTGTGTTCACAATGCCGGACGCTCACAGATGTCCGCAGCCTTTTTCAACCAACTTGCCGATCCGCGACAGGCCCACGCCATTTCAGCCGGTACGCAACCCGGTACACAGGTGCATCCGGTTGTCGTAGATGTCATGCGTGAGGTTGGAATTGATCTTTCATCTGCAAAGCCGCAGAAACTTACGAATGAACTGGTGACCGGCGCGGAGATGTTGATTACGATGGGTTGCGGCGATGAATGCCCTTATGTTCCGGGCTTGCAGCGCGAGGACTGGCCGCTACCCGATCCCAAAGGGAAAGACCTTGATGCCGTCCGCGTCATCCGCGATGAAATAGCTGGCCGTGTCCGTGCTCTGCTTCAGAGCAAGCATGTCAACACGGTAAATTAGTGCCCTCATGGAGTGACGCAGGAACGAGAAGCGTTCCTATAGCCGTACAAACCCATGAGGGACAATCTTTTACGAAGTAGGCTCAGTCAGCCGTTCTCGAAAAGGGATTGATAACAAGTTCGGATGGTCGCGGGAGGGCGTAAGCCCTACCGGCAGCCTTGGACACCGGTCTGCAAACCCGTATGCTCCGCTCGCCCTTTTTACAGAGAGCAACGGACCAACATGGGCTGGAGGTGCCTCTCCGTAAGGAAGGCAGCGTCCGAGGAAAGACGAGAGTAGGCTCCAGCCTTTCAGGCCGCATAAACCGCCAGATGCAGCCATCCGATTTACAACTGTAGTATTAGGAGAGTCCACAAAGAGGCGGGGCAATTGCATCGGGAGGTTTTGCTTCTAGGTACGCCAAGCCTTTAGGCTTGGCATTCTTCTCATTCGCCGCGAATGGGGCTTTAGCCCCTGGGGCATGTACTCTTCTTAACCAGCAAGAGAGCATACCCCAGAGCCTAAAGGCTCTTTAATTGCCGCTACTGAGAGGGCCAAGCCTAAAGGCTTGGCGTACCTAGAAGCAAATACTCCTCAGAGCTTCCAAACGATTGCCTGTGCAAAGGAGGCGGATGGCACAGGACGGCAACCGGATTGTCCTTGGCGACAACCTTGAAGTTCTGCGCGCGATGCCTGCCGCATCGGTGGAGCTGATCTACGTCGATCCTCCGTTCAATACCGGACGCCATCAGAAACGCCTGCAAATCAAGACCGTGCGCGACGTGAACGGCGACCGTACCGGCTTCGGCGGCCAGCGCTATCGCACCGAGCGCTCCGAGCAGCAGGGCGGCAGTTACGACGACCGCTTCGGAGACTACATCAGCTTCCTGCGCCCGCGCATGGAGGAGGCGCGTCGCGTCCTGACGCCTGCGGGCAGCCTCTTCTTTCACATCGACTACCGCGAGGTGCACTACTGCAAGGTGATGCTGGACGAGATCTTCGGGCGGCAGTCGTTTCAGAACGAGATCATATGGGCCTACGACTACGGAGCGCGTTCTAAGCGCCGCTGGCCCGCCAAGCACGACAACATCCTCTGGTATGCGAAGGATCCCGAGCATTACACCTTCAACCTCGACGAGTGCGATCGCATTCCCTACATGGCTCCCGGTCTGGTGGGAGCGGAGAAGGCCGCGCGGGGCAAGACGCCGACCGATGTCTGGTGGCATACTATCGTGTCTCCGACGGGCAAGGAGAAGACAGGCTACGCCACACAGAAGCCGCTGGGCGTTCTGGAGCGCATCGTCAAGGTCCACTCCAACTCCGGAGAGACGGTGCTGGACTTTTTTGCAGGCAGCGGAACCACGGGCGAGGCCGCCGCACGGCATGGCCGCCGCTTCGTGCTGATCGACGAAAACGCCTGCGCCGTCGAAATTATGCAGCGGCGGCTGAAGCAGTATCTTCCTGAATCATAATTTTCCCGTTGTGGTTCCCCCTTTTCCGCCTTGTCCTTTCGATGTCGCCGCGGCGACCGAGGAATGACAAGGGAGGGGATAGCATCTCTGCTCTAAAAAAAGAGGTGAGCAATCTGCGCGCAGAGAAGCGCGAAGAGTCCTGCCGCTACGTCGTCGAGCATGATGCCGGTTCCTTCCGGCAGGCGTTCGAGGCGGCGGATCGGTGGCGGCTTGAAGATGTCGAAGGCGCGGAAGAGAACCAGCGAGAGCAGCGCGTGAGGCCAGTCGGCGGGAATCGCAATCAACGCGATAAGCTGCCCGGCGGCCTCGTCGATGACGACGTGGCCGGGGTCTTCCTGGCCGGATTCGCGCGCGACAATCGTGGCCGCCGGAATGCCGACGAGCGTGACCACCACCGCAGCGATGGCCGTGCCTATAGCCGAGGGATGGAAGAGGTGTGAGGCTCCGTACCAGAGCAGAAGCGCGGCCACTGATCCGTAGGTTCCCGGTCCCGGCTTCAGCAGGCCGGAGCCGAAGAAGGTGCCCAGCGTCCAGGCCCACAACGTCTTTGTCTTCGATGGCGGATGAATCTGTACGCTTGAGTTGGCCACTTACTGTTTTATTCCTCGTCCGGCTTGTTCTTGTGAGAGCGGGCTATCTCTTCGAGCAAGTCAGGGTCTTGAATGGGAGTCGATACCTTGTAATCGCCCGCGGCCCACTTGCCGAGATCGATGCGGCGGCAGCGGTCGCTGCAAAACGGGTAGTCCGCGTTCTTTTCAAGAACGAGCGTGCGGCACGTCGGACAGCGCAGAACCTTCTTATTTGCCATAGCTCTTTCCGGCGGTGAGCTCCTTCTTGCGAAACAGAGGCTCGAAGGCCATGCAGAGTACCTCGTAGACCGCAAATACGATTAAAGCAAGGACAATGCAGCCGAGCAACGGCAGAACCCAGCCAAGATGGGCCGTGTAGAGGTCGAAGTGGTGTCCCTGCCAGGAGAGAAAATCGTCGCGGCGGTCTCCCCATCTGGCATAGCTGTAGTATTTGTAAGCGGCGTAAAGCAAAGCCATAACCACTGCAGCAATCAGCTTTGAGGTTCGGATGGTGAATTTCATAACGGCCTCGCGCCTTCCTGGAGTTTATTCCACTACGCGAGCAATTAGATCATAATCATGCGATTCTGTGATTTCGGCATGATAGAAATTTCCCGATATCAATTCCTCGTGAGGGCCGAAGTCGTTGATGAAGACCTTGCCGTCGATCTCCGGAGCGTGCAGCGGCGTGCGGCCTTCCCAGAGAAGCTCCGTCTCCTCGGACTCGCCTTCGACCAGCAGATCGACGTTGCGTCCAACCCATGCCGCCTTGGACTCGGCGCTGATCTTTTGTTGCAGCTTCATCAGACGGTTGCGGCGCGACTCGATGGTGCGCCGGGGAACCTTGAG
>WQYS01000071.1 GCA_009781125.1 Acidobacteriaceae bacterium
CACGCCCAGGTGAATCAGGCGGCCCTCCTCCAGTCCCGAGATGACCTCGACGTTCCATCCCGTTGCCGAGCGCACCCACTCCGTGAACGCCTCTGCGTTGCGCGCGTCGCGCATGGCGCTGGTGGCCACCACGCGCACGCGGTCGACGACGTACATCTGCGCCGCCTTGTGAAAGCGCTTCAGCGCGCGGATGGTGGCGGCCATCGCCTCGGGCGAGATGACGCCTGTCTGGAAGACGCTTTCGCCCAGGCGCGTGACCTCGCGGTCCTCGTGCAGGGTCTTCAATCTGTGCGCCTGCACGGTGGCAATCTTCAGGCGGCAGGAGTTCGATCCGATATCAACTGCGGCAAAAGAGGGCATGGGTTCGTCTACAATCTCCAGAGGCTGGTTATTCCGTTACTCTTTTTAAAGTACCTTACCGGGAACATGATTGTAGCTTCGCATAGAGACTCAGAGAGAAAAGAACTCGCGCCGCCCGCGCTTCGCCGTTCCCGGGTGCTGCTGCTGTTGACGGGGCTGTGGCTGGTTATCTATTTTGCCTCGCTCTTTGCGCCTCCTGTTCTCGACGACGCCGACGGAACTCACGCCAGCGCCGCCCGCCACATGGCGCTCTCGGGCGATCTGGTTACGCTCAAGGTCGATGGCATCCGCTATCTGGAGAAGGCTCCGCTGCCGTACTGGCTCGTGGCTGCGAGCTTCCGTATCTTCGGCTTCAATACATTTGCCGTCCACCTTCCCAATGCGATAGCGGTACTGCTGCTCGCATTTCTTGGCGTGTTGTGGGCCGACCGCGCCTTCGGCATCCGCGCTGCGCTCTATACGGGGATCGCCGTGCTGACCAGCGCCGGAGTCTTTCTCTTTACGCGAATCTACATCCCCGAGGTGATGCTGTCGCTGTTTCTGTGCGCGGCGCTCTACTGCCTTGCCTCCGCTCTGGACAAGCCGGAGAAGATGCCCGCCTACGCCATGTGGACGGCGCTGGCTCTGGCCGTGCTCACGAAGGGACTGGTGGCGCTGGTCTTCTTCTTCGGAACCGCAGGCATCTATCTTCTGCTCACCGGAGACTACAAGCGCATGCGCGCGCTCAGGCCTGTCAGCGGCTTCGCGCTCTTTCTTGCCATCGCCGCGCCGTGGCACATCCTGGCCGGGCTGCGCAATACCGGAGGCATGAACGGTCACGGCTTCTTCTGGTTCTACTTCGTCAACGAACACGTTCTGCGCTTCCTGGGCAGGCGCTATCCCGTCGATTACAACAAGCTGCCGGGTTATCTCTACTGGAGCCTGCACCTGGTATGGCTCTTTCCCTGGAGCCTGTTTCTTCCCGTTGCCTGCCTGAAGGGGTACAGGGGCTTCGTTGCGCGAAGGCCGTTCTCGCGGCGCGCGCGCGAGCATCACAGCAGCTTCACCAACCGAAGCATCCTGATTCTTGCCCTATATTCGGCGCTGGTTCTGCTGTTTTTCGCCATCTCGACGAACCAGGAGTACTACACCTTTCCCGCGTACCTGCCCCTGCTGATGTTCACCATGGCGGCCATCTGCAGCGCAGAGCAATCCAGCGGGCCGAGTGAGTATAGACTTCGCCGCTGGCTCACCGCTGCTCATGCCGCCTATACCGTCGCGGGAGTTGCAGTGGCTGCCGCGCTTGTCTATGGGCTGTGGAGTTCGCGCCGCCTCCCCTTCGTGCCTGACATCGGAGTTGTGCTCGCGCATCGCGGTGTTGGGGACTATACCCTTTCCATGTCCTCCTTCTTCGACCTTACCGGGCCGAGCTTTGCGGCGCTTCGTCTTCCCGCCGTGATTGCAGCCATCACCTTTGCTACCGGACCAGCCGTTGCATGGATTCTTCGTTCGCGGCGACGGCATCTTGCTTCGATGGTTGCGGTGGCCGGGACCAGCGCGGTCTTTCTCATCGCGGCGCAGATAGCGTTTGTCCGGTTCGCTCCGGTGCTCTCGTCGGAGAATCTTGCCGCGAAGATTCAGCAGCTTGAGGACGATCATGTCATCGCGCGCGACAGCCGCGTCATACTTTATGGGGACCAGGCCTATGGTTCATCGATCCCCTTTTATCTGGGGAAAGAGGTTGAGCTGGTCAATGGCCGCTCCACGTCCATGCTTTTTGGATCGGCCTTCGCTGACGTTCCTCCGGTCTTCCTCACGCCGGACGAGTTGTTCAAGCAGTGGGGAGGCGGCCCGGCGCGCATGGTTCTGTTCGTTCCGCCGGATAAGCGCGATGAGGTGGATCAGCTTCTGGGCAAGAACAAGATCCTGATTGAGGCGGTCTCGGGCAAGGCGTTGTTCACGGACCGCCCGCTCGATGCCTGGAGGACTGTTCTAACCAGCAACTGACGCGCCTTCTGTGAACACAACTTTGGATACACCTGTTTTGTACGCTACATACCAATCCGCTGCCACCGCAACGCTTCAGGAGACCTCTGCGGCATCCACGAAACGCGCCTGGAATCTGCGTTCCATCATCCTGTTGGTTCTGACATGGATGATCCTGCAGATCGGAGGACTCTTCTCTCCAGGGCTGCTCGATGACGTCGATTCGATCTACACCGAAGCCGCCCGCGAGATGCTTCAGCGGCATGATCTCGTCACGCCCTACGTCGATGGCATACGCTTCTTCGACAAGCCTCCGCTGCTGTACTGGATGGCCGCAGGATCGATGCGCGTCTTCGGCCCGCACGACTGG
Source organism: Acidobacteriaceae bacterium (assembly GCA_009781125.1). Next base: position 2,696 of record WQYS01000071.1, read on the forward strand.
GCGGCGCGGCTTCCGCTGGCGCTGGCGGCGCTGGCGCTGCTGCTTGCGGTTTATGCGCTGGGAATCCGTCTGTTCCGCGCGGTCTCGCCTGCGTCCTCGCCTGACCGGGGCGGCTTCTATGCTGCGCTCGTCATGGCCACTGCGATTGGGCCGTATCTCTATACCAGGTTCTACATCCCCGACATCCTGCTCGCTCTGTGGATGACACTCAGCGTACACCTCTTCCTGATGGCGATGGACCGGATCCGCGAGGAGGCTTCCGCGCTGCTTCCCTGCATGGCGTTTGCCGCGGTCACGGCGCTCAACGTGCTTACAAAGGGACTCATCGGCCTCGTCTTTCCGGTTGGGTTCGTGGTCCTCTACCTGCTGCTTACGCGGCAGATGCACCTGCTGCGCCGTCTTCATCTGGTGGCGAGCATAGGAGTCTTTCTGGCTATCGCCGCGCCCTGGCACGTTCTTGCCGCGTTGCGCACGCCAGCCATTCCTCTGCCAGCAGGCAACGGGCTTCCAACTCGTGGAGGGTGGGCGTGGTTCTATCTTTATAACGAACACGTCGCCCGCTTCCTTGGCCGCCGTATTCCGCACGATTACGGACAGGTGCCGGTTCCGCTCTTCTGGCTGCTCACAGCGCTGTGGGGCATGCCCTGGGCCGCCTTCCTGCCCGGCGCTGTTGCCCGTTCTATGCGGCGGGTTGTCTTTCGGGATTCTGCTCTATGCACGTGGATTGAAGAGAACCGGGCAGAGTTTGTTCTGTTGCTGTGGGCTGCGCTTGTGCTGGTCTTCTTCTCGCTCTCCAGCCGTCAGGAGTACTACGGTCTTCCCGCGCTGCCAGCGCTGGCTCTGCTTGCCGGTGGCCTGCTCGCGCGCGCCGACGGGGACGATTTCATCGCCTACCGGAGCACGCTGCGGTGGTCGCTGTATCTTCTTGTACCCGTCACAACATTGATTGCCATAGTTACGGCGGCGTTTGCCGTCGCCGCGCCGAGTCCTGCGCCGGGAGCCGATATTGCATCGCTCCTCACAGCGAATCCAGAAGCCTACAACCTGTCGCTGGGCCATCTGTTCGATCTGACCGGAGCGGCCATGGGAGTGTTTCGCGGTCCGCTGATCGCCGTTGCGCTCGGCATGATTGTGCTCGGTCCCGTAAGCTACATCGTTCGCCGCCGTGGTTTTACCTACACGGCGAACCTTACCATGGCTGCCGCCATGGTGGTAACACTGCTGGCCGTGCATGAGGGACTGCGGCGCTTCTATCCCATTCTCGGCTCCAAGGGAATTGCCCTGACGATCCATCAGGTGCGGCAGCGCGACCCTCGTCCCGGCGACCTCATTCTTCTTGACGGCGAACTGAGTTCAGGTTCGACACTGGTCTTTTACACCGGCGAGCAGGTGCATCTCGTCAATGGCAGAGTTAATGGCCCCTGGTACGGGAGTTTCTGGCCCGACGCTCCGCGCATCTTCGAGACGGACGAAACTCTCCGCAAGCTATGGTCCAGTCAGCAGCGCGTCTTCCTGATGACTCCAAATCCAGCGGCGCGCGCAGGCGAACTCAGCCACTACGGCGAAGTCCACGTGATTACGTCTGCTGGAGGCAAGAGCCTGCTCTCCAATCAGTCTGTAAATGATCGATGATCCGCATAGGTGTGGGAGTCGTACTCCCACGAGGGTGGCGAGATCACGTCATCCATCTCCGGATCGGAGTGCGCGATGCAGAGCTGCCGCAACTCCTCGCCTGTAGCCACCTTCGTGGCCAGAGCGTCCCGCCTGCTGCGCACGGGTAGCAGGTAATGATGGTATCCCAGGTAAACCAGTCCCGCAGCCGTGATCGCAGCCATGCTGGTGAGAGCTGCTGTGCTTGAAGCGGGCCAGTGCAGGATCGAGAACACGGTCAGCGAAAACAATCCGGCAGCCGCGTAGAGCGCCACGGCTGAGGCGCGAACCGAGAAGCCCTTCAGCAGCAGCTTGTGGTGCAGGTGCTCGCAGTCCGGCTCGAAGATAGATTTTCCCTTGAGCAGACGCCGCAGAAACGCCAGCAGCACATCGAGCGCGGGAACCGCAAGAAACATCGCCGACGTAGCGATGCCTGCGTGATTCCGAGGCTGCTGGCTCAACAGAATCGCCATGCCGCTGAGCGCGGTCCCCAGCACCAGGCTGCCGCCGTCGCCCATGAAGATCTGCGCCGGACTGAAGTTGAGCGGAAGAAATCCCGCGAACGCGCCCGCCACGGCCACGCCTAGAATCATCAGAGCGGGCAGGCTCAGGAAGTATCCGGCATAGGCAAAGCTGAGCGCCGAGATTACTCCTAATCCGCCAGCGAGCCCGTCCAGCCCATCCACTAGGTTCAGCGCGTTCGTCACCGACACCACCCAGAAGACGGTCAGCGGCAATCCAAGCCGCGACGACGGCCCGAGGTTCACAAATCCCAGATTGGTCAGGCGCAGCCCGGCGACATACAGGATCAGGCCGGCGACGATCTCCATGGTGAACTTAGTCCACGCGGCCAGGCCGCGGCAGTCGTCGACCACGCCGACAAAGAAGACGCAGGCCGAGGCCAGAAGAACAGCGGCCAATCGTTGCGGCTCCGCAGAGGTGGAGCTGGACTCTCCGGCGAGAACCGCCAGGGCAATCGCTGTAAAGATGGCGACGCCGCCTAATCGCGGGACCGCTCCGCCGGGCAGATGATGTTGAAACCGGTGGCCAATCCATCCGTGGCCGACGGCCGTCTTGAGAACCACATGGGTTCCGCAAAAGGACGCTGTCGCAGCGATTGCGAAAAGTAGAAGACCGGATTCAACCATGAGAGTCCGCCAGAAAACTGACCGGGAGCCCTACATCGTCGAACAGCTACACGAATCTTCAGATCACATAATTCCTATAGGAATAGGAACGATTCCCCGGTAGAAAAGTTTTCCCGTAGCGGAAGAAAAGTTGGTGTCTGTCTCTGAAATGTGTTGAATAGGAGCGCCTTCGGCGCTCTTACACCTTCACCACATCCAACTGCGTCAGCAGAAACGCATAATCGAAGGCAATTTCTTTCAGGTAGTCGTAGCGCCCGGAAGCTCCGCCGTGTCCTGCGTCCATGTTGATGTGCAGCAGCAGGGCGGTGTCGTTGGTCTTCAGACGGCGCAACTTGGCCACGTACTTTGCAGGCTCCCAGTACATGACCTGCGAATCGTTCAGGCTGGTCTTGACCAGCATGGCCGGATACGGACCTGCCTTGAGATTGTCATAGGGCGAATAGGAACGCATGTAACGGAACGCTTCGGCTTCGTTGGGATTCCCCCATTCCTCGTATTCGGCCACGGTCAGGGGGAGCGAGGCGTCCAGCATGGTGTTCATGACATCGACGAAGGGAACATGCGACAAGACCGCCCCGAACAGCTCGGGACGCTCGTTGACGACAGCGCCCATCAGCAGGCCTCCGGCGCTTCCGCCTTCAATGGCCACGCGCTCTGGCGAGCCGTATCCGAGCTTCACAAGCTGCTCGGCGACGGCGATGAAGTCGGTGAAGGTGTTGCGTTTCGCCATCATCTTTCCGGCGTCGTGCCAGCGGTCGCCCATCTCGCCGCCGCCGCGTATGTGCGCGTAGGCCATGACGACTCCGCGATCGAGCAGCGCCAGCCGGGCGGGGCTGAATCCGATGGGCAGGGGATACCCATACGAACCATATCCATAGACATAGAGCGGGCTGTTAGCATCCCGCGCGAACAGATCGCGGCGGTACACGATGGAAGCTGGAACCTTCACGCCATCGGACGCCGTGATCCAGAGGCGCTCCGAGGCGTAGTTGGCGGGGTCGAACCCGCCGGGCACTTCCTGCTGTTTCAACAGCGCAGAGGTTCCTGTGTCTACCGCATAATCGTAGATCGACGGCGGCGAGACCAGCGACTGATAGCTGTAGCGAAACTTATCGGTGACGAAGTCGCGATTAATGTTTCCCTGCGCCGTGTAGGCGGGTTCAGGAAAACTGATCTTCGCAGGCGGCGTCAGCGCGCCGTCTGCCTGGAAGCTCTGCACCTCCAGCGTGGTCAGGCCCAGGCTTCGTCTTGAACAGACGCAGAAAGAATCGAAGAGATCGAAATCTTCCAATGGAGCGCCTTCATCGAGTGCGATCAGCTCCTTCCACTGGTCGCGGCTGCCGCCAACCGGAACCGTCACCACGCGGAAGTTCTTTCCCGCGTCGTTGGTGCGGATGTAGAAAAGCCCCTGGCGATGATCGACGTAGTACTCATGCTCATCGGCGCGAGGAGCAATCACAACGAAACTGCCCTCCGGCGTTTCGCGGTCGAGATAGTTGTACTCGGTCGCGGTGTGGCTGCCGGACTCCAGCAGCAGGTACTTGCCGTCCCGTGTCTGGCCGATTCCGATGTTGAAGCGTTCGTCCTTTTCCTCGTAAACCACGGTGTCTTGGTTGGCTCCGAGCCTGTGCCGGAAGAGATGATCCTGCCGCTTGGTGGTCTCGTCTTCGGTGGTGTAGAAGAGCGTCACGGAGTCCGCCGCCCAGGCAAGCGAGCCGACGCGCTCTGCCGTATCTGCAAGATCAGCCCCTGTCTTCAGGTCGCGGACGTGGAGCGTGTACTGGCGGAAGCCGGTGTTGTCGGTAGAGTAGGCCAGCAGCCATCCATCGGGACTGACGCTCATTGCGCCCACGGACATGAAGGCCTGTCCCTCGGCCAACTGGTTCACGTCGAGGATGACCTGCTCGGGTGGCGCTTCATTGAACTCCGGGCCTGCGGCCTTTCTGCGGCAGTAGACCGGGTACTGGCTGCCTTCGTAGGTGCGCGTGTAGTAGTACCAGCCGCGATCATGGTAGGGAACCGAGACGTCCGTCTCTTTGATATGCGTGAGCATCTCTCGATAGAGCTTTGCCTGCAACTCCTCGGTTGGCTTCATCACCGCGGAGGTATAGACGTTCTCCGCTTCGAGATAGGCGATCAGTTCCGGAGATTCCTTGTCCCGCATCCAGCCGTAGTCGTCTTCGAGCGTCTGTCCGTGCAGAGTGGTTTGGCGAGGTTCGCGGCGGGCGGCGGGGGGGAGGATGGCGGTGGTTGTGCTCATGTCTGTTCCATTCTATTTTCTTCCAGTCACGAATGTTCGGGTGCCCCATCCTGAGCGGTCGTTCAAGTGTCGGCACGGACCGAACCATAGCGTAGAATGATCTTCGATGAAGCTCCTGCAGAGATGGCTGTGCGCGGTCCTGGTCCTGATTGCCGTGACCGGGTTTGCCGCGGCGGAGACGGTCGCCTCGCTCCCCGCGCCTACGGGCTACGTGAATGACTTTGCCGGAGTGCTCCGGCCTGATGTCAGGCAGAGTCTTGAAGACCTGCTGGCCCAGGTCGATCAAAAGGCGCAGGCGCAGATTGCCGTCGTCACCATCAAGACTCTCGATAACGACCAGAGCATCGAGGAGTTTGCCACCGAGTTGGAAGACAAATGGAAGGTCGGCAACAAGGACGACCGGGGCGTGTTGATGATCGTTGTTCTGAATCCGCGCCGAGGCCGCATCGAGGTCGGCTACGGTCTGGAAGGGATACTGAACGACGCCAGGGCTGGCGATATACTCCGCTCCATGACTCCCGCTGTGCGGCAGGGTGATTTCAACACTGCGATTCCGCTCGGCGCGCGCCAGATCGCCGCCGTGATCGCGCAGGACGCAGGCGTCACGCTGGCGTTACCGGATTCTTCGTATCAGTCTGATAGAGCACCGTTTGAGCAGGCCGGCACGATCTTCATCAGTCCCATGAAGCTCATCGCCGGAGGCTTCGTCCTTCTGCTGATTCTGTTTTTTCTCATTAGGACCGGTAACACCGGCATCCTCTTTTTCATCCTGGGGAGCCTGATGGGCGGCGGCGGAAGAGGTTATCGCGACGATGATTTTGGCGGAGGATTTGGCGGAGGAAGTTCCGGCGGAGGCTTTGGCTGCTTCGGCGGCGGAAGCTCCGGCGGCGGCGGAGCCAGCATAGGCTGGTAACCTGTTTGTGATGAGTTATCTAAAGAAGAAGGGGAAATCGGAATCATGAAAGCATTGTGGGCTGTGCTCGGAGTCGTTGGTCTTCTTATTCTTGTCCTGCTCTTCGCAGGCGGAAGCTACATCAGCACGCGGAACACCCTGGTGCAGAAGAACGAGGCGATCAACCAGGCGTACTCGCAGGTGAATGTGGTGCAGCAGCGCCGTTTTGACCTTATTCCGAATCTGGTGGGTTCGGTCAAAGGCTATGTCGCCGAAGAGTCCACCATTCTGACCAACATCGCCAATGCGCGCGCGGGCGTGCTGGCGGCGGGCTCCGACCGCGCCGCCTCGATCGACGCCAACACCAAGCTCAGCGTGGCGCTGGGGCCGTTCTTCCGGCTGCAGGAGCAGTATCCCGACCTCAAGGGTAACCAGCAGTTCATGCGCCTGAACGACGAGCTGGCCGGAACCGAGAATCGCATTGCGGTAGAACGCCAGCGCTACAACAAGGTGTTGGAGGACTACAACGTTTATGTGCGACAGTTCCCCAACAGCATCTGGGCAGGCATGGCCGGGTTCAGTTACAGAGACGAGTACTTCAAGGGCAATCCGGAGAACATCACGGCACCGAAGGTCGATTTCACGAAGTAGTGGAGGGAATAGCAAAGAGCAAAGGCCGCCGCATTCCGCGACGGCCTTTCTTGTTCTGGAAAAAATTACTTGGCAAATGCGGTGATGGCGCGGGTTTCGTCGTCCCAGATGTCGAAGACCGTGTACAGCTTGGTGATCTGGAGCACGTCGTGGACTCGCTTGGTCAGGTTCAGCAGCTTCATCTCGCCGCCGGCATTCCTGACTGTAGTAAAGGCACTGACCAGCTCGCCGACGCCCGAGCTGTCGATATAGCTGATCTCGCCCATGTTGAGAAGAACCTTCTTCTGGCCCTTTGCCAGCAGGTCGCGGACGGCGTCGCGGATGGTTACACTG
>WQYS01000072.1 GCA_009781125.1 Acidobacteriaceae bacterium
GGTCACCCGACGGAGAATCGCTCGCATTTCTCTCCACCTGTACCGCCGAAGATCACACGCAGGAACAGATCTTCCTCTGGTCAAAGAATACAGGCGATTCCCGCCAGCTGACTCACCTCACCGGAGAGATCACGTCTCCGGAATGGTCTCCAGATGGCAAGACCATCGCTTTCCTGTTTGTGAAGGACGCCACCCGAGCGGCTGGAGCGCTTGACGCCATGAAGCCTTGGGCTGGAGTAATTGGTGAGGATTCGTTGGAGGTTCAGAGTGTATATGGCGTTGATGTAGCAACCAAAGACTCTGCCTGGCTCCTCCCTCCAGAACTTCAACAACCGACTACTCTACTGCAGCATGTTTATGAATTTTCATGGTCGCCCGATTCACAAAGTCTCGTTTACGTTGCCGCGCCTGCTCCGGGTGAAAACAACTGGTGGGTAGCAAAACTTATGATCGCGCGAGTAGGAGGAATCCTGCACAACGATTCCTCTTTCCCCCGCAATGCAAATATAAATGTGTGTGTCTATTTCGATGGACGTTGTTATATCCCAGGAAGCACTATTCTGAACGCGGCTTATCTCTCCGGACCATTACATGGTTTGCAGATCGCCGTTCCCCGCTTCTCTCCCGATGGCAAGTGGATCGCATTCATCGGCGGCTTGATGAGCGATCAGGGTTCGACCGGCGGCGACGTATACGTGATCCCCTCGACTGGCGGCGAACCTAAGAACATCACCCCTGGTCGCCGTTCTTCGGTAGCGTTTATCGAATGGATCAATGACTCCATCCTCGGCCTGGCCGAACACGTTGGAGGCTCCAGCCATCTTGCTGCCATAGACCTGAATACAGGTAGCGACGTCAACGAGGCAGACATCGCCTTCCCAGAGTCCATCGGAGCGGGAGGCCTGTCGATGAGCGTCTCAATTGCGCAGAATCACGACATCGCCATCATCCGCAGTTCGTTCGAGCGCCCGCCCGAGGTCTGGGCCGGGCCGGTTCAGAGTCTTCGCCAGATCACGCATCTCAACGACGGCCTCAAACCCGCGTGGGGTAAGACCGCGAGCATCGAATGGATCAACGATGGCTTTCATGTTCAGGGATGGCTTCTCTATCCTGCGAACTACGATCCGGCGAAGAAATACCCGCTCCTCGTCTACGTCCACGGAGGCCCGTCTTCAGCGTTGATTCCTCACTGGCCGGGAACATCGTTTGGCCCGGCACCCTTCTCGGCGCTGGGTTACTTTGTCTTCATGCCCAACCCGCGCGGCAGCTTCGGCCAAGGCGAGAAGTTCACCCAGGCCAACATACGCGACTTCGGCTACGGCGATCTGCGCGACATCCTCGCCGGAATGGATAAGCTCGAGCAGACGCTCGCCATCGACAAGACCCGCGAGGGCATCACCGGCTGGAGCTACGGCGGCTTCATGACCATGTTCGCCGTCACGCAGACGCCGCGCTTCCGCGCCGCCGTTGCCGGAGCCGGCATCAGCGACTGGAAGAGCTACTACGGCGAGAACTCCATCGATCAGTGGATGATCCCGTTCTTCGGCGCGTCGGTCTACGACGACTCGGCGATCTACGCGAAAAGCTCGGCGATTGAATTCATCAAAAAAGCAAAGACGCCGACGCTGATCGTCGTTGGCGACCGCGACGGCGAGTGTCCGGCGCCGCAGAGCTTCGAGTTCTGGCACGCGCTCCGGGCCGAAGGCGTGAAGACGCAACTGGTCATCTATCCCAACGAAGGCCACGCCTTCCGCAATCCGGATCATCGCCGCGACGTGCTGGAGCGCGCCTACAACTGGTTCCAGGAGCACGGACTGGGAGCCGGAAATTAATTTTTGCCGTCTTATTATCTGTTCGCCCTCTGGCCCCGGGTACCCTGTCCCTAGTACACTGACATATCGGGTACTCAGCGTTTGTCTCATCAACCGTCTGACTAGCATCCCGGTCGGGACGGGGAGGTTTCATTGCGTCGGTTCATTACTCTGGCAGTCTTATTTCTGTTCACCATACCGTTTGGCATCTCGATCTCCGGCTGCGGACACAAGTCCTCGATCCAGTACTGCAGCGGAGATTCAGGCCCCCTCGTCGGCCAGGTTACCACCATCAACTTAACCCCGAGGATCTTCGGCATATCCCTCAATTACGGTGAGTTTGGCCAGACCTCCACGCCCACCGCTACCGATTGCAAAGGCAACGGCACCAGCGCCGGAGCCTACACTTACGGCCTCTTTGACGCCAACGGACACGCCTCGCTGGGCATCGCCGATGTCAACCCGACCAATGGCAGGCTCTGCGGCGGCAGATTTAATCGCAACTCCGGCGCCGGTATCCAGGATTACACTATCTGCACTCCAGGCAACACTACCGGAGTCGTTTACGTTGTCGCCAGCGCGGCGGGCGTAAGCAGCAACCCTATCCCCATCTTCGTGCATCCGCCCATCAACAACGTGTCCATCGTGACTCCAACGGCGGATTGCGCGAGCCAGCCGACGAACGACCGGTCTTCCAACTGTTGTCCGTTGGCCGCGGAGGCTCCCATCACTGCGCCGCTGTACCAGAACGACTCCTGCCTTTCGCAGAACGAAACGGCGCAACTGGCGGTAAAGGCGTTTGACGGCAACGGCAACAACATCACCTGCGACGCCGGCCACTTCACCTTCACGGCTACGCCCACGAGCGTGGTCGGCATCGATCTGAACGGCGTTGCCACGGCGCTTCAGCCGGGCACGGCTACGATCAGCGCCACCATCTCAACCTCCGGGACCGGCGTGGCAGGCTTCTTCACTACATGTCCGCCGAGATCGATCACGCTGTCGGCTCCGGTGCCTCCGGGAAGCAACCCGAACGAAATCGTCGTCAATCAGAACTTCACGCAGCCGGTCAGCGTCACCGTACTCGACACCAAGGACAACCCCATCAACGGACTGGCGCTCACCTATCAGTCAACCGAACCTATCGCCATCCCGGTAAACCCTAACGGCAGTGTGTCGCCGGTCTTTCCCGGTGCTGCCGATGTGACGGCCATCTGCCAGCCGCCGGCCTGCAACCCGTCGCCGATCAATATGATCGGATTGTTCGGGACCGGAACCCCGGTTGCCTCCAACCCGCTCACCATCACCACGCCCGGCGTCAACAGCACGCTGCTCTATATCGCCAGCACCGAGTCGCGATATCTGGTTCCCGTTGACTTCACCAGTGTCACCGGAACCCCGGTCGGGCAGCCGATCCGCCTGCCCTATGTTCCCAACTCCATGGTGATTGCCAACAACGGGTCGGCCATCTACATGGGAAGCGCCACGGAGTTGATGACCCTCGGCGCCAACGGCGGCCTCACCAGAGAAGATCCGACGGTACAAGGAAAAGCGCTGTCCGTCTCTCCGGACGGGCTCACACTGGTTATCAGCGATCCAATCCGCCAGATCACCTATCTGTACGGAACCAACACTAGTGCCATCGTCAGCCAGCACACGGGCGTTGGCACCAGCGCCGCATGGACTCCTGACAGCCAGACGGTTTACATCACCACGGGCACGCCCGACGCCGACTGCACGGCAGCAAACCCCAGCGCCTGCACGGTATCGCCGGGCAAAACGCTGCTGGTGCATTCGCAGTACACCGCATGGTCGGCCATCACTCTCGACGCCGCTGCCCCTGACGTTACCGTAGCCGTGCCCAGTGTGGGCGCATATCTTGCCGGCTCGCCGACAACGGCGCGCAGCTACTGTCCGAGCACGACCCTGTCGTCGGATGGCCTCAGCGTTGTCAGTAACGAGTTTTTCCCGCAGGCAGATAACTCTGACTTCGATACTCCTTCCGTCACGACCGACGTTCTCGCGGCAACCGATGATGGCCTTCACGTTATCGGAGCCACGGTCACCGGCGGCCCGGCGATCAGAGATATAGTCTTTTCCAGCCCGCTGCCGCCGCCGCCAGCGCCTGGCGCACCCGTCGGGGCCTGCCCGGTGCCGGTGCCGCCAAGCTACTTCACGCCGCAGCGCAGCATATTCCCTCCGCAGACTCTTACCGGAGTCGCCACTGCAACGGCCATCAATCAGGTGATTCCCACGTCGGACTCCAAGGTCGCCTTTGTGACCTACAACGGAACGGGAGTGCTGCCAGCCTACACGCCTGCTACGGGCTTAGTTACACCGATTACGCTGGACACGGCATCGGGAGCAGCCGCCCCGACCGCTCCGGTTGATGCTGCCATCAGCACCGACAACACCACGCTTTTCGTAGGCACGACAGGCGACAACAGCGTTCACCAGATCGACGTTCCCAGCCTGAGCGACAATGCGGCAAACATCATCGCTCCTAACCTGGTCTGCACCGATCCGAAGACCAACGCCGATATCCCGGCCTGCCCCAACGGAAGCATTACTGCGATTCCGAACCTGATCGTTCAGCATCCGAAGAAGTCGCTTAACTAAATCACTTCAGCAATAGCTCTGGTCGCCCCACTCATGCGCGGCATCATCGCGCGTGGGTGGGGTCTGACGCCTGACCCCACCCATGACGCGATAAAACTGCGTCATGAATGGGGCAACCAGCGCTGAATCCGGCAGACCCACGCAACACGGCTCCGGCAACGGGCATCCTTTGAAGGGGATGTCCTCTACCTTGCCACTTTCCGCCTCCGCACGGGCCGAGCAGCAGGGCTGTGACCTCACCGGTTCCCTGCTGATGCTGATTCAGTTCGATGTCTGCGAGGAGATACGGCTCGACCGTCTGCGCGAGATTCTCAGCGCTCCTGCCGTAACGCCGCCGCCACTCAAGCATCCCACGCCTGACTACATCCGCTATCAGAGGCCGCCGGTAGTCGAGCCGCTGAATCCGCTGGCTCCCTTGGACGCAGTGGTGCTCGAAGACGGCCAGAGGCTCAGCGGAGAGGTTAAGTACCACGATTACGGCGTCGTTGGCGTGGTCTTTCAGCTTCCCTTCTCCGGCAGTTGGGAGCAGTTGATCCGGCTCGCCAGCCGCTGGGTATGGGACACCGGTCTGGTCGGCCATGCCGCCGCCGTCGTGCGCCAGCGGCTGGAGCGCGCGCGGCTTGCGCTGGTCAAGCCCTATGCCGAGTTCCTCAACGAGGACTACTTCATCTTCCATCTACGCGAGGCCAGCGGGCACCCCACGGCAAGCCAGTTGATTCAGGACCACGGTGCGCACATCGCCCAGGTGGTGCGCGGAGACCCGTCGCCGCTCTCCGACGGCGAGTGCCAGGAGGTGTTGCAATCGCGCATCTCCTACTATCCCGACGACCTCGCCGTCATCGGATGGAACGCCGCGCTCGTCTACGACAGCCCCGCCGGAGCCGAGACCGCGATTCAACTGCTCGAATACGCCAACTCGCAACTGCTCGAATTCCGCCACTACGACGAGCTGCTTTCAAGGGAACTGGACACCGTTTACAGCTCACTCGAACGCGGCGCCGGCCCTCTGGGACGCTGGCGCATGGCGCGTTCGGCCACGCGCCTCAACGCTGTGCTGCTTGAGGTCATGGAGCTGACCGAACGCGCCGACAACGCCATCAAGTTTCTCAGCGACATGTTTGCGGCACGGCTCTACAGGCTTGCGTCCTCCCGGGTCGGCGTGCCCGACTACAAAGACCTCGTCACCCAGAAGATCAAGACCGCCGAAGACCTCTACCGCTTCATGGTCGATCAGTTCAACCAGAGCCGCGCCTTCTTCCTGGAGTTCACCGTGGTCGTCATCCTTGCAATTGAGCTGTTCTATCTGTTCAAGGAAAAACTTTTTTAATCGGATGGCTTTGCGGTATGAGCGGTGGAGGCGGCAAGCCACTTGTCGAACGGAATCGAGAAGGCAAACAGTTCGTGCTTACCGTCGAGGGTGCGGATCATCTTGAGGTACAGCTCGGCTCCCTTGAGCGGAGGATCGTCCAGGCCGCGCACATCGTAAAACAGGTATCCGGCCAGCGTGGAGTGCGCGTTGACGACCGTTCCCTGAAAGCCAAAGTCCTTGTCGTCGGCGGTAACCTTCTTGTCCACGGGAGCATGATGGATCGTCAGAGGGATGACCGGCAGCTTCGTCCCCATGGCGCTCTTCGTCGAGAAGAGTCGGCGGTTGATATCCTCAAGAGTAGCGGCGGGAATTACGTCGTGGTTAACTGAGATGAACTGAATACGCACGTCGTCAAGCGAGAGCGCCCGGTCGCCGTCGTTGGTGACGATGACGCGGATGGGAATAAATCCGTGCCGGATGTACGGAAGCCGGAAGAAGTCGCACTGCTTCGGATCGGTGCAGGGATCGGCGGCGATGGTAACCTTCTCCGTGACGTGCGTGTCGAAGGCCGCGTACTGACCGGCCGGTCTGGGCGGAGGAGCTTTCTTGTTAGCGGCAAAAGATGGAATAGCGAGGGTGGCAGCGGCGGCCACGCACATAAGAACCTTGAGAGTCTGTCGCAGAGAAAGGAACCAGTGAGGTTTCATCGTCGTATTGATTATCCTCTTGGCTGGAGCAGATGGTAAAGCGAGGCCCCGACCGGTGATGTTGCTATACAGTTCGATGCTGGCGGCGGTGCTCGTCCTGGGAGCGCCGTACTGGCTGGCGCGGATGATCACCAGTGGCAGATACCGCGCAGGATTGTTGGGCCGCCTGGGGCGTGTTCCGGCGGAACTGCTCAAACTGCGCGGGCAGCGGATCGCGTGGGTCCATGCCGTGTCCGTCGGCGAGACTATGGCCGCCTCGCGGCTGATCGCCGAGCTGAAAGAACGGCTGCCGGACTGTGTGATCGTAGTCTCCACCACCACTCAGACGGGCCAGAGGCTCGCTCGTGAGCGGCTCGCAGGAATTCCGGTGTTTTATATGCCGCTGGATTTCGCGTTTTCCGTGCGGCGTTATCTCCACGCTTTGCAGCCGAAGCTGGTGGTGCTGATGGAAAGTGAGTTATGGCCGCGCCTGCTCGTCGAATGCGGGCGCCGGGAGATTCCGGTAGCGGTCGTGAACGCGCGTGTCTCGGACCGGAGCCTGCCGCGTTACCTCCGGCTGCGAGTGCTGTGGAAGCCGTTGTTCGAGCGGCTTTCGCTGGTTCTGGCTCAGAGCGACGAGAATGCAGCACGGCTGAAACAGATCGGCGTTCCGGCAGAACGGGTAAGGGTAAGCGGAAATCTGAAGTACGACATCCGCGCAGCTGGCACAAGCGTCATGGCTTCGCAGATTGCCGTAAACCTTCCTTCCGAACCAACTATTCTAGTCGCAGGCTCGACGCTGGAAGGCGAGGAAAAACTTCTTCTGGAAGCGTGGCCGCAAATTCTGCGCGAGACTCCGGACGCTGTGATGGTCCTGGCTCCGCGTCACCCGGAACGCTTTGCAGCAGTGGGCGCGATGGCTGAAGCCGCAGGATTTACGCTGCTGCGGGCGACGGAGTTTCGAGAGCAGCCCCGGAAGATCGCTCCGGGAGGCATCTTCCTTCTGAACACCATCGGCGATCTGGCCAGCATGTACTCGCTGGGAACAGTTGCCTTCGTCGGCGGAAGCCTCGTGCGCGGCGGCGGACACAACCCGCTGGAGCCTGCGCGATTCAGGGTTCCCGTAGTCATGGGCCCATCGTTTGAAAACTTCCGCGAGATCGTCGAAGCCATGCAGGCTGCCGAAGCTATTCGCATCGTGGAGCCAGCGGAATTAGCGCAGGCCCTGCTTCATATGTTCGCTCATCGTGACGAAGCGCAAGAGACAGGCAGGCGCGGCCAGCGCGTCTTCGAGACGCAGGCCGGAGCGACCGGGCAAACCGTAGACGCGCTCCTCGGACTAGTACAGGCGGAGGCGGTGCACACACGATGAGTCTTCGCCGCCCACTGCTGCTGCCGCTTACTCCGCTGTATCACGCGGTGGCCGTACTGCGCCGCCGGATGTATCGGACCGGCTGGCTGCGGTCGAAGCGGCTCGCTTGCCCGGTCATCAGCGTTGGCAGCCTGTCGGCTGGCGGAGCAGGCAAGACGCCGCTGGTGATCCTGCTTGCAGAGACGCTCAAACAGCACGGAATCGTAGCGAACGTACTGACGCGCGGTTATGGAAGAGCTTCAACGCAAGTGGAACGGGTCGAGCCGGACAGCGACCCCATTCAACATGGAGACGAGCCGGTCCTGATGGCGCAGCGCGGCATACCCGTCTTCGCCGGAGCCGACCGCTACCAGGCCGGACTGCTTGCAGAGCAATCGTGTCCAGTCGCGATCCATCTGCTCGATGATGGATTTCAGCATCAGCAACTGGCCCGCAATATCGATATCGTTCTGCTGACGAAGCAGGATGTAGAGGACCATCTGTTGCCTGCAGGAAATCTGCGCGAGCCTTTCCAGGCGCTGCGAGCGGCAGACGTCATTGTGCTGCGCGAAGAAGAAGCCAATGAGTTACGCCATTTCATCAGGAATGATCGAGGCGAGAGCCGGCCTTCTCTATGGGTGATTCGCCGCAAGCTCGTCCTGAATAAAGACGAAGCGTTACCAGCCGCTCCGCTGGCCTTCTGCGGAATCGCCCGCCCGGAGGGATTCTTCCGAATGCTGACGGCAGAAGGAATTACGCCACGAGCAACGAAGGCCTTTCGGGATCATCACCGCTACAACGAAGCCGACATCACTCGCGTGGTCGAACAGGTACGCCGCATCGGAGCAGATGGATTCGTGACAACGGAAAAGGATGCAGTCAAATTAACTTCCACCATGCGCCATCAACTTGCGGCTGTTGGTCCGCTCGTCGCAGCCGGGCTACAAGTCGAGTTCGCCGATGGAGGCGAGGCCTTCCAGCAGCTTGTACAAAAGTTACAAGCGACAATCCTGTAGCCGCTCGATTCATAAAGCGCAGGTCGTGTATTCTTCCTTCATCGATCTAAACGTTCGTCAGGGGAGTTTCATGGAACCGCTTAATACGTTTCTGCTCATCGTTGCCGCCGTCATTGCTATATTCGTGCTGGTGGCTGTGCTCAAGACACTATTCACCGTACGCACCTACACGGCCGGCGTGGTGGAGCGCTTCGGCAAGTTCAACCGCATCCTCAGGCCGGGCCTGCACGCGCTGGTTCCCTTCGCCGAGCACGCCTTCATCGTCGATTTGCAGGTGAAACAGGCGCAGTTCTCCGTCGAGACCAAGACGCGCGATAACGTGTTCGTGCAGATTCCGGTCAGCGTGCAGTACCAGGTGCTGGACGACAAGATCTTCGACGCCTTCTACAAGCTGTCGAACCCGCAGAAGCAGATCGAATCGTTTGTCTTCAACTCCATTCTGGGGCACATCCCCAAGCTCTCGCTCGACGAAACCTTCGAGCAGCAGTCGAACATCTCGGTTGCAGTGAAGACAGAGCTGGATGCCACCATGTCCAGCTTCGGCTTCAACATCCTGAAGGCGCTGGTGACCGACATCATCCCCGACGTGAAGGTGAAGACAGCGATGAACGACATCAACGCGGCTCAGCGCGCGCAGGTGGCGGCGCAGGCGCGCGGTGAGGCCGACAAGGTGCTGAAGGTGAAGCAGGCCGAGGCCGAGGCGGCGTCGAAGGCGCTGCA